>NZ_JBFTNY010000026.1:0-86792 GCF_056397705.1 Variovorax sp. 05L425
CCATCTCGATTCCATCTCGATTCGGCGGGCAAAGGTAAGTCGGGCATGCTTATGGCTGTTCATCCGGTTGGGCGTCCTGGGTGGATTGGGTGTTTGGCGACTTCCAGTCTCTCAAACCCAATCCGGATGAACACCGGATACAACCTATTGAAGCTTCACAGCTAGCGCACAGAGGTCCCCGGGTGGCGTGGAGTGCGGCAAGGCTCCTGTTTTGGGCTTGAGGAATCAGCGTCTGGAACTCATCCCCTCCACCAGAGGTCCTATTCACGATGTCGGGGACCCGGGGCCACTGACGGAGGACCACATGCATCAATTTCTATTCAACCACCGAGAGGAGTTGATTGAACGTTGCAAGGTGAAGGTCGCGCACCGACCCAGACGGGCCGCGACCGAAGCGCAGCTCGCCAACGGAATTCCGCTGTTCTTGGACCAGTTGATGAGAGCGCTGGAAGCACGACAAGACGGTGATGTTGGCGAGAGCTTCCGGATTTCCGGCGCCGCTGGCGGTGATGCGAGCGAATTGTCCGAGATGGGCCTGAGCGCCGCTGCGCACGGCAAGGCGCTCTTGGAGCTGGGGTTTACCGTCGACCAGGTGGTGCATGACTACGGCGACCTTTGCCAAGCTATCACGGACCTCGCGGTGGAGCTCGATGCGCCGTTTTCCGTCGACGAATTCCGCACGTTGAACCGTTGCCTCGACAACGCCATCGCCGACGCGGTCACGGAATTCGCCGTCTGGCGGGACGCCAGCATGGCACTTCAGCAGACTGCCGAGGAGAACGAGCGCCTCGGCATGCTGGTCCATGAGCTGCGGAATTATTTGCACACTGCAACGCTTGCATTCGCGGCCCTGGAATCGGGAAGAGTTCCAATCGGTGGTGCAACCGGCGCCGTGTTGAAAAGGAGCCTGACTTCGTTAGCGGCCCTGCTCAACCTGTCGCTGTCTCAGGTCAGGGGCACAGCCGAAGCTCCGCAGGAGGCGCCCTTTTCGGTCGCGTTGTTCGTCGCGGACGCCAGGAATGCCGCCTCGCTCGAGGCGAGCGGCAAGGGCTGCACGTTCTCGGTCCTCGACGTCGATGCCGCGCTAGGCATCTCCGGGAATCGGGAGCGTCTCCTGGCGGCCTTGGTGAACTTGCTGCAGAACGCCTTCAAGTTCACCCACGCCCACACCGAGGTGACACTGAGCGCCTACGCAGAAGGCGACTATGTTTTGATCGACGTCAAGGACCACTGCGGAGGACTTCCTCCAGGAGCTACCTCACGCATCTTCCAATCCTTTGTCCAGGTCGGTGACAACAAGAGCGGGTTAGGACTCGGTCTTTCCATCGCGCGACGAAACGTGGAGGCTGACGGAGGCATCTTGACCGTTCGAGACGTACCTGGCACGGGGTGTGTCTTCACCATCAAGCTTCCGCGCAGGATGTTTGACTAGCGATGGTTTCGACAGTCCATACTCTGTGCATTCACCGGAGACGATCTCAATGGAAGAAATCGAGAATCTCTTGCAGACCGAAACGGGGCCGCGTCACGTGATGCAGGGCACTTACCAGGGTACCCGCTTTGAAGTTGTGGCTGGGTACGACATCCGCGAAGACCAATGGATGTTTCATGTCTATCTTCACCACAACCAGGGGGGCACCGATCGACTGACGGAGACCCCCACGCAGCACAAGGCGAACAGCCTTCACGAGGCATTCGACCTTGGCATGAAGTTGGCGACGGGGCGTCTCGCGACCCAGGCACAGACCTGATGAAGTACGACGCATTGCTTGCTTCAAGTGCGTGAACTGCTCACACCATAGGGCTCCAGCGTGGTAAGTCGGCTGTCCTCCACCGGGCCGCCGATCGTGAAGTGATAGAGCGACTGGAACTCCAGGTCGCTGAAACCGAACACCCGGTGCACCGGATCGTCGAAGAAACAGCCGATGCCCGTGGCACCTATGCCCGCCGCTTCGGCCTCCAGATACAACACCTGCCCGATCACCCCCGTTTCCCAAAAGAGCTGGCGATAGAACCAGGGCCCGTGCGTGAACAAGGCGTCTCGATACTCGGCGATCATGCCGAGCGAAAAGACCCCATCGCCCGCGATGTCCTGAAAGCAGCTCACTTGCGTCGCAAGCTGCTGCGCGTCGCCGCTTTCCAGCCTGCGAAGGGGAAGGTCCGCCGGGCATCCAGGGGGCGTAGACCAGTCGAAGTGCTGATGCATGGCGCGCTTCAGCTTGTCCAGCTTGGCCGGGTCGCGGACAAGTACGTACAGCCCTGGCTCGAGTCCGTCCACCCGATGAACGAACAAGGCGAGGTGGATGCGCGGCTCCCAGGCAATGGCATCCCAGGGTGGTGGCCGCTGGTTCGTTTCCATTTCCACGCGTGGCATCACACGCGCGAGCATGCCGTAAAAGCGCTTGGGCGTGATCGATGTCCGGCCGTCGCAGGCCAGGAGGCTGCGCCGCTGGCGGATGATCTGCCCGGCCGACGGCCCGTCTGGGAACGCTGCGGTTGAATGCGCCGGGGCAGGTGCGTCGAACAGGTCCAAGGCATCTCGCTGTCCCATCGGTTTGCGTGAGGCGAGCACCACCTCGTCGATGACGGTCCATGCGACGGGGTCGTCGCGGCTGAGCCGGTTCGCGGTTCCGCACCAGTCCTGCTTCGTGAGCTCGCGCGCCAGCAGCGGATCAAGGCCGAGCGGCAGCGCGCGCTGCGGGCCCGCACACCACGGCCCCGCCGAATCGCTCGGCCAGACGAGCATGACGAGTTCCGGTTGTTCGCGCTCGGCGCCTGCGAAGTCCTCGGCGCGGTTCAGCCCCAGCAAGGCTTCGATGGTTTCATCTGCCAGGCCGTGCAACACGACCGCGCTCCAACCCAGGGTCGCGGCGGCGATGCGAAGCGTGCCGATGGCATGGCCCGCGTCGTGCTGACAATAGCGGAATGCGCGTTCGCCGTACTTCCACGCTTCGCGCCAGTGGATGGACGAGAGGCCGACCAGAAAGGCCTGAGGGGGAAACTCCCGCATCAATAGCGTGAACCATTCGGCGGAACCATGCGCGCGCCGTTCAAGGCCGTGTTCACTCGGCGCGTAGTGGTACAGGCCGGGCGCGAGCGCCTGCCCGGGAAACACGCCGATCAGCAGATAGCCCTCGGTGGGATGCAGGTTGCCGCTCGATGGGTTGCTGCGCAGTGCCCACCGCGTGCCGCCCGCCTGCTTCCAGGCCGACAGCGCCAGCGCGTATTCGAACAGGCGCGACAGCGAGCGGATCGTGAGCGGCGCGCTCGGCACCGAGCCCCACCGATAGATGTCCTCGTAGCGAGGCGACACCGGCTCTTCGTCCGCCACAAGGATGGGAAACTGCGTGAGCGGCGCCCCCTCGTATCGACGGAACGGGTTGGGCTGGTTCACCCAATCCAGCGCGCCGGCGGAACGCGCATAGCGGTGAAACTGGTGCTTGGTGCGCTCGTGATAGCGCAGCACCGCTTCGAGTTTGTCGGCGTCGTCCATCGGGGTCAAAGCACCTCGACGACATCGCCCACCTGGATGAAGGCGACAGCGCGCGCCTTTGTCACACCCGGCCCGTCATCACCAGTACGACGACGACAACCAATACCAGCCCCAATCCGCCGACGGGCCCGTAGCCCCAACTGCTACTGTGAGGCCACGAGGGAAAGGCGCCGATCAGCATCAGGACCAGGACAATCAACAAGATAGTGCCGAGGCTCATACGGTTCTCCTAAATATGCATGTCCATGATGCGTGCCGGCCGTGGAACCCAAAAAGCCCGACGGGGACATCGTCGCCCGCCGGGGAAAATGGGAACAGTCGTCGGCATCGAGGAACCGCCCTCGATGGGCGGGTGCCGAAGCAACCTCTACCAGCGCCGACAGACTGTCGTATCGGAGCTTGGAACAATGCGTGCCACTCGTCTGTGCGCCGCCGTACATTACAAGGTCGATCTGTGCGATAGCGAACAGAAAGACTATGCCCATGCCCGAACCGAGAAAGAACCAGCTGCTTTCGGCGCTTCCCGATGCTGAATGGCGGCGCTGGCTCCCGCAGCTGGAAGCGGTCGAGATGCCGCTGGGACAGGTGCTGTACGAGTCTGGCAGCACGTTGAGCCACGTCTACTTTCCGACCACCGCCATCGTCTCCTTGCTGTACGTGATGGAGGACGGCGCATCCGCGGAGATCGCAGTCGTCGGCAACGAGGGCATCGTGGGTATCTCGCTCTTCATGGGCGGCGAGTCCACGCCCAGTCGAGCGGTCGTGCAAAGCGCCGGTCACGGCTTCCGGCTCAAGTCCCAGGTGCTCAAGGAGGAATTCAACCGGGCTGGACCGGTTCTGCACCTGCTGCTGCGATACACCCAGGCGCTGATCACGCAGATGGCGCAAACGGCGGTCTGCAACCGGCACCATTCGCTCGACCAGCAACTGTGCCGCTGGCTGCTTCTGAGCCTGGACCGGCTGCAGGGCAACGAGCTCGTGATGACCCAGGAGCTGATCGCCAACATGCTCGGCGTGCGTCGTGAAGGCGTGACCGAGGGCGCGCTCAAGCTCCAAAAGGCAGGCCTGATCAGTTACTCGCGAGGGCGCATTTCGGTGCTGAACCGTCCAGGGCTCGAACAGCGCTCGTGCGAGTGCTACGCGGTGGTCAAGAAAGAATACGACAGGCTCCTCCCAAAGCAGGTCGCGATCTAGAAGCAGCCGTCGAGACGTTTGGAGGCAAGGCTCAAGTGGCCTCGCGATCTCTGCGCAGGCTCTCTTGTGCAGAATGCTCCGCGTTCGTTTGCAAGGCCACGACGCAATAGGGTCGACCCTCCACAAGCGCCCAAATGGAGGCGCGCAGCCAGTTGATGACCAAGTCGGGGCGTTCCTCCCGCGGTACCTCTCTGATGACGATCACCATATCGACCCCTGCATCCCCGAGCCACGGGGCGCAAGCCGCACTTTGACCGGGAACGCGCACCGCGTCTGTTCGGTACCGCTCATAGGGAGCGCGGCAATTCATTTGCTGCTCTGTGCGCTGGCACACAGTCGAGCCTCGCGGCTTCGCGCAGACTGGCGTATCCAAGCACCGGGAGAACGCCTTGGCCGCCGCCGAGAACCATCTCATCGAACTGTTGCCGCGCAACGACCGCCGGTCTCTGCTCACGGTCTGCGAATCCGTCGAGCTGTCGCTGGGTGAAGTGCTGTACGAATCAGGCTCGGCGACGACGCACGTCTACTTTCCTGTCGACGGCTTCATTTCGCTGATTGCGCGAATCGACGACCATCCGGGCATGGAAGTCGGCATGGTGGGCCGCGAAGGCATGCTGGGATTGCAACTTGCCCTTGGCGTTGTGAACGCGCCGCTGCACGCGGTGGTGCAAGGCGCTGGTGCCGCGTGGCAAATCAAGGCCGCTGATTTCCGTCGCGAACTTGGGGCTCGCCCGGCGCTGCGGCGCATATTGGACCGCTACACCCATGTCTCGATGTCCCAGTTGGCAGCGTCGGCCGCGTGCCTGCGCTTTCATCAGATCGGTCCACGGCTTGCGCGCTGGCTCTTGATGAGCCAGGACCGCGCCCACGCCGACAGTTTCCATGTCACCCAGGAGTTTTTGGCGTACATGCTGGGCGTGCGCCGCGTTGGAATCACCTTGGCCGCCGGTGGCTTGCAGCGCCACGGATTGATCGAATACAGCCGCGGCACCCTCAAGGTGCTCGATCGCCCAGGACTCGAAGCGATGGCCTGTGCCTGCTATGCAGCGGACAGCAAAAGCTACGAGGGACTGCTCTGACTTCGCGCGAAGGAAAGGGTGTGTTCTGTGCGCTGACGAACAGACGAGAACCGGCCGCGGCTCTACAAGGGGAGATTGGGCGCCGCCCTTTTCGAGCAAACACCATGGACTACGACAGCGACTCCAAGCGACTCCCCTATCACGGCTGGGAAATACGCAGCAACCTCACGAACGTATCTTTCGAAGGCACAGTGGCTGCCGGCGCGACGCTGTATTTCGCCGAGGCATGCAAGTGCCACATCATGTCGTGCAAGCAATTCGCCGATGGCAGCGATGCCATCCGGGCGATTGAAACAAAAGCGGCGCTCTGGATCGATGACCGCGAAAGCAATCCCAGGACCGATGATGTCGAACCCTCCCTTCTTTCATGAACCATCGGGGTCCGTCCATTTTTGGGTCCCCATTGACGGCGAGTTCGTCGGTGCGCGCATTGGCAGGGAAACATTGCACTACTGCTATCGGCCAAGCGCCAGTGATGATGAGCCGATGGACACCTACGCGCTTCATTCACAGGAGATCGACGACGCGGTGCGTCGCCGCTTCGCAGCCGGCTCCGTCGAGCCCATCCTGGTGCGCGAGCACGATCTGCACGAGCCGACCGGAAAGGGCATCGAGTAGCGCCAGAAGACATCGCGCCCATCAGGAATGGCCGCGCAACCCGGAATCGGACCTTGTGATGCGCATCGCGCGCATCGCAACCAGCACTGGATCGGAACAATGACATGAGGATTGCACAGGTGGCCCCGTTGTACGAGGCGGTGCCGCCGAAACTGTATGGCGGCACGGAGCGGGTGGTGGCCCATCTCACGGACGCTCTGGTCGATCAGGGCCACGAGGTCACGCTGTTCGCCGCCGGCGAGACACAGACCAAGGCCAGGCTGGTCGCGACACGCGCCCGGCCTCTGCGGCTGGACCGCGGGCGCCTGAACTCGGACCTGGCCAGCCACCTCACCATGATTCACGAGGTGCGACGGCGTGCCGATGCATTTGACGTCATCCACTTTCACGTCGACCTGATCCACTTTCCCTTCTTCGAGGGCATGCCGGAACGCACGCTCACGACCCTGCATGGTCGGCTCGACATCGACGACCTGCGCGGCGTCTATGCACGCTGGCATTCGTATCCATTGGTGTCCATTTCCAGCAGCCAGCGCGCCCCGCTGCCGGATGCCAACTGGTACGCCACGGTGCAACATGGCATGCTGCCCGATCACTACCAGTTCAGTCCACGGGCCCAAAGGGGCTACCTCGCCTTCCTGGGGCGGATTTCGCCGGAAAAGCGACCCGATCGGGCGATCGAGATCGCGATCGCGGCTGGTGTGCCCCTGAAGATTGCGGCCAAGGTGGACGCCGTGGATCGCGTCTACTTCGACGAGTGCATCCAGCCCCTGCTGGGCCATCCGCTGATCGACTTCGTGGGCGAGATCGGCGACTCCGAGAAGAGCGCGTTCCTGGGTGGCGCGCGGGCGTTGCTGTTTCCGATTGACTGGCCCGAGCCTTTTGGCCTGGTGATGATCGAGGCGATGGCGTGCGGCACACCCGTCATCGCCTGGCGTTGCGGTTCGGTCCCGGAGGTGGTGGAGCACGGCGTCTCGGGTCTCATCGTCGACGACATCGCTGGGGCCGTGAAGGCAGTGCACGGTATCGGAGAGCTGTCGCGCGCACGCGTGCGCCGAGCGTTCGATGAGCGCTTCACTGCGCAGGCGATGGCCAAGCGCTACGCCCGCCTGTATTGGCAACTCGCTGGCAACCACCGTCTGCACGAAATCGAGGTGGCATGAACACGCCCCATCCGCAGGCAGTGCCGCACCCTCAGCCCGCAACGGCGAACGCATCGGAGCCGCGCACGCCCGAGCATCTCTACGTCCTCAAGGATGGCGACGGCTTCGTGGTTGCCGACCCCTATGGCGACATCGCGGGTTCGGGCGATGGCTTCTTTCTGGAAGATACACGCCTGCTGTCGAGCTTCTACCTGTTGCTGGGAGGCGTACGGCCGACCCTGCTGTCCAGCGCGGTCAGCCGTGACAACGTGTTTTTCACCGCGCATGCCACCAACCGACCGCTGCCCCCGCTAGGGGACGAATCCTTGCCGCAGGGCGTGGTGCACATCGAGCGGCGTCGCCTCCTGTGGGACGGGCTGCTACGCGAGAGCATCACCTTGAGGAACTACGGCATAGCGGTCACACGCCTTCAGCTCAGCTTGGCCTACGGTGCAGACTTCAGCGACACCTTCGAGGTGCGTGGGGAGCGCCGCTCCCGGCGGGGCGAATTTCTGCCCGCCAGGGTGCAAAGCAAGGGCGTCGAATTGGGATACCGAGGGCTGGATGGCGTGGAGCGGCGAACCCGCGTGGTGTTCTCGATCCAGCCTACAGCCATCGACGAGAAACGCTGCCGCTTCGACCTTGTCCTGAACGGTCGCGAGGATGTTGTCCTGTATGTGGACATCGGCCCGGCTGCGCTGGCACCGACGCGCGCGCAGTTTCGAGCCGCGAGCGCTGCCGCACGTCGCAGCATGCGCACTCGTCAGCGCGCCGGTGCGCGCGTGCGGACATCCGCCCGGCAGTTCCAGGCCTGGCTGGATCGGTCGGAAGCCGACCTTGCGTTGCTGACCACTGCACTGCCGACAGGGCCCTATCCCTATGCTGGCATTCCTTGGTTCTCGACCCCCTTCGGTCGCGACGCAATCATTACCGCGCTGCAAACGCTTTGGCTCAAGCCATCCCTCGCGCGCGGCGTGTTGGCCTACCTGGCCAGTCATCAGGCTCGGGAGACGTCTGCCTTTCACGATGCGGAGCCCGGCAAGATCATGCATGAACTGCGCAAGGGCGAAATGACGGCGATGGGTGAACTACCCTTCGGCCGCTACTATGGCGGCGTGGACACAACGCCGTTGTTCGTTGCGTTGGCGGCTGCATATGCCCGGCGCACCGCGGATCGGTCCTTCATCGCGGAACTGTGGCCTGCGCTGGTGGCCGCGACCGCCTGGATTCTGGGCAATGCGAGTCGGTATGGCGGATTTCTGTCTTACGCGCGTGCGCAGGCTTCCGGCTTGGCCAACCAGGGTTGGAAGGACAGCCACGACGCCATCTTCCACGAGAATGGGCGCACGCCCGAAGGGCCAATTGCGCTGGTCGAAGTTCAAGGCTACGCGGTCGCTGCACTGAAAGGAATGGCGCTGCTGGCGAAGTGGCTTGGGCATGACACGGCAGTCGCGCCCTACGCGGAGGCAGCCGAGGCCTGGCGGGAGCGGGTAGAGGCGCGCTTCTGGCAGGAAGACATGCAGTTCTACGCCCTGGCGCTGGATGGTGCCGGTGCGCCGTGTCGCGTCTATGCCTCCAACCCAGGGCACTTGCTGTACGTGGGATTGCCAGGCGCCGAGCGCGGCCGGGCTGTAGCGCGCCAACTGCTTGCTGCCGGCCTCGAGTCGGGATGGGGGCTGCGCACGCTGTCGTCCAAGGCCATTCGCTACAACCCCATGTCGTACCACAATGGGTCCGTCTGGCCCCACGACGTGGCGTTATGCGCTGCCGGCATGGCGCGCTACGGCGAGCGGGACAGCACGGCGCGATTGACGAGCGAGATGTTCGAATGTGCCAGCTTGATGGGTATGCGTCTGCCCGAACTGTTTTGCGGTTTCGAAAGGGTCAATGGTGAGGCGCCGGTCTCCTATCCGGTGGCATGCCTGCCACAAGCCTGGGCCGCCGGCTCGGTGTTCATGTTGCTGCAGGGCTGCTTGGGCATCGACATAGACGCCATGCACGGACGCATTGTGGTTGAGCAACCGGTTCTGCCCGACGAGATCGATGCGCTTGTGCTGCGCGACCTGCGCTTGCCCCAAGGCGCCGTCGACCTCAGCTTGTGCCGCAGGGGTGGCAATGTGCAGGCGACGGTCTCGCGGCAGTCGGGGGCGGATCACCTGCAAGTTGATCTGCGTTTGTGAAACGCGTACGACGTCCCCTCGCCCCCTTCATTCTTGGCGTGACGGCTGCGTTGTCGTGCCCTGTCGCCGCGCCGGGAGCCCTGTCGCCCGACATTGACTGGCCGGAGTATGGCGGCGACGCCGGCGGGCGACGCTACAGCGACGCGGCGCTCGTCACGCCCGCCAACGTCGACGAGTTGCGCCAACAGTGGCTCTATCGCACCGGCGACGCGTTGAGCCGCCCTGCAGCGCTGATGCGTCGTGTGAAGTTCGAGACGACGCCCATCCTCGTCGCCGACAAGCTCGTGCTGTGCTCGTCCTTCAACGAGATCATCGCTCTCGACCCGGCGACGGGTGCCGAGGCCTGGCGCTACGACCCGAAGGTCGCGATCGATCGGCGGCCTGCGAATCGCTTCAACTGTCGCGGCGTCGCGCAGTGGCGCGATCCCGCGGCGCCGGCCGACGCGTCCTGCGCGCTGCGCGTTGTGAGCGCGACGACCGACGGGCGCCTGATCGCACTCGACGCGCGCACCGGCCGGAGCTGCGCCGGCTTCGGCAACGGCGGCCAAATCGAGATCGACGCCGGCGAGCTTCTCTGGCCGGGCGAATTCCAGGTGTCGTCGGCGCCGGTCGTGGTCGGCGACGTCGTGGTCGTCGGTTCGTCGATCGCCGACAACGCCCGCGTCTCGGCGCCCTCGGGGCGCGTGCGCGCATTCGACGCGCGCAGCGGCAAGCCGCGCTGGAGCTGGGAGCCACTCGTGCCGCAACCCGGCACGACGACGGGCGCGGCAAACGTCTGGCCGCCGATGTCGGTGGACGCAAAGCGCGGCCTGGTCTTCCTGCCGACGTCGAGTCCCAGCCCGGATTTCTACGGCGGTCTGCGCCCGGGCGCGAACGAACACGCCAATTCGGTGGTCGCGCTGCACGCGTCCGATGGCACGCTCGCCTGGGCCTTCCAGATCGTCAAGCATGACGTCTGGGACTATGACCTCCCGGCGCAGCCGACGCTGACCACGTTGACCATCGCCGGCCGCCCTCGCGACGTCGTCGTCCAGGCGACCAAGCAAGGCTTCGTCTTCGTTCTCGACCGCGACACCGGCGCGCCGGTCTTCCCGGTGGAGGAGCGTGCCGTGCCACAAGGCGGCGCACCCGGCGAGATGCTCTCGCCGACTCAGACCTTTCCTTCCGACATGCCGGCGCTCGTGCCGTCGACACTGCGCGCGGACAACGCGTACGGCTACACGTCGTGGGACCGCGGTGCGTGCCGCGATCGCATCGCCTCGTTGCGCAGCGAAGGCCTCTACACACCGCCGAGCGTGCAGGGAACGATCATCTTTCCGATGACCGGCGGCGGCGCCAACTGGGGCGGCGTGGCGGTCGATCCGCGCGGCGTCGTCTTCGTCAACACGACGCGAGCCGCTCACGTCGTGCGACTCATCCCGCGCGCCGACTTCGCGGCGACCAAGGCGGCGAACCCGGGCAAGGAGGTGAGCCCGCAGTCCGGAGGGCCGTTCGGGATGATTCGGGAGACGCTGCTTTCGCCGATCGGGATGCCCTGCAACCCGCCGCCCTGGGGAACGATCGCTGCGCTCGACCTGAATCAGCGCAAGATCCTTTGGGAGGCGCCGCTCGGGACGACCGAAGACCTCTTCCCGCTTGGCATCGCGCTGTCGACCGGGACGCCGAACTTCGGAGGACCCGTCGCGACGGCCGGCGGCCTGGTGTTCATCGGCGCAGCGATGGACCGTTACCTGCGCGCGTTCGACTCGACGAGCGGCGTCGAGTTGTGGCGTGGCCGACTTCCCGCGTCGGCGATGGCCACGCCGATGACTTATGTCTGGCACGGACGACAGTATGTCGTCGTCGCCGCCGGCGGCCACGGTGAGGTCGGAACAGAGACCAGCGACGCCGTGGTCGCCTTTGCGTTGCCCGTGTCGGGGGAATCCCCTCGGACATTGTGGGACCGGACGATTGATCAGCCCGGCGGTCGCGCGGCGCTGCGGATCGGCGCCATCATCGCGGGAGTCATCGCTCTTGTCGCTCTACTGCGGCGCTGGCGCCGGCGACGCGGGCGTCGCGTCAGTCCACGTTGAGTGGGTGGTCCGATCAAGTCAGGACGCCCATTTGGGCGGGCGCTTCTCCAGGAATGCATCGACGCCTTCGCCGGCATCTTCTTCCATCATGTTGCGCGCCATGACGTCGCCGGCGTAGGCATACGCTTCGGCGAGCGCCATCTGGCGTTGCCGATAGAACATGGCCTTGCCGTAGCGCACTGCGGCGGCACTCTTTGCAAGAATCTCGGCGGCCTTCTGCGCGATGGCGGAATCCAGGGCCTCGTCGGCAACGGCCTCGTTGATCAGGCCCCAGTCCGCAGCGGTTGCGGCGTCGACAAAGCGCCCGGTGACCAGCATGTCGAACGCACGCTTCGCCGACATGTTCCGTGACAGCGCCACCGACGGTGTCGAGCAGAAGAGACCGACGTTGATCCCCGACACCGCGAATCGGGCCGACTGCGCCGCGATCGCCAGGTCGCAACTGGCCACGAGCTGGCACCCCGCGGCCGTCGCAATGCCGTGCACCCGCGCAATGACAGGCACAGGAAGCGCCTGGATGGCCTGCATGACGCGGCTGCAGCGGGCGAAAAGCGCCTGGTAGTAGGCCAGTTCAGGCTTGCCGCGCATCTCTCGAAGATCGTGCCCCGCACAGAAGGCCTTGCCCTTGGCCGCGATGACCACGCAGCGCACCTCGCGGTCGACGGCCAGCGCATCCAGTTGCGCCTGCAGCGCGTCCAGCATCGCCTCCGACAGCGCATTGAATTGCGCCGGGCGGTTGAGCCACAGCGTCGCGACACCGCGCAGATCCTCGCGCACGACGATCCGAGTCGGCTCGGGCGTCTTCTCGGGCATCTTCTCGGGCATATCGGTCTTCATCGAACGCACCTCCAGGACAGGTTTGACGCGAGCAGCACCTACTGCATCTTCTTCAGGTTTCCGATCCGCACCAGCATCTCGGTGAACATCTGCATGTCCGCGTCGAGATCAGGCGCTTCCTTGTATTCCTTGGCGTTGTGCGCGGTGTACTTCTTCCCCGGCATCGCCGGCCCGAAGTTGATCGCGTTGGGCATCAGCTTGGCGGTGGTGCTGCCCGCGGTGGGCACCGGCTTGGCCTCGAGGCCGGTGGTTTCGCCAAAGATGTTGAGCAGCGTGGACAGCCATGCACCCTTTGGATCGCGAGCCATCCAGTCGCCCTGCTCATAGTCGGTCTCGGCTTTCGCCTGGTTCGCGGTGGCCCAGGCGTCGATCTTTTCGCGGATGGCGGCTGTGAGCTTCTCCGGCGTGTTGCCGCGGGGCATGCGCACATTGGTCGTCACCTCCAGCTTGCCGTCCTTCTCGCGGATGAGATTCGGCGACAAGGTCAGCGGACCCATGAAATCGTCGCGATAGCCCACGCCCATCTTCTCGCCGAGGTAGCCGGTGCCATAGAGCTCGTTGATGTACTGGATCGCCTTCGTGTAGTGGTTGGCGCCGGTCACGAGGCCCGATTCCTTCAGGAAGAGCGCGAGCCGTGGCACGGGATTGACGCCCTCCTCCGGCCGCGAGCCATGGGCCGAAACGCCGGTGACCTTGACCTCGACGGCATCGGCGCTCTTGACGATATCGATGCTGAACTTGCCGCCCTGGCTCTCGTATTTCTGGACGAAGGGCTTGCTGGCGAACTCCAGTCTCGCAGCGACCTGCACGAGATCGCCGCCCTTCAGCGTCGCAGTGGCCGTTTGCGGCACCGCGTTGGCCGATGCCGAACCGGTCATCGCCACGACGGCGGTCGCCGTTGCGTCCGCAGTCTCCACCGGGAAGAACACCTTGAGCGCACCCGAACCCTTTTCCGCCACGACCGCCGGGTACTTGCTGTCGAGCACGATGTTGTAGGCCGGCAGCGGCGTCTTGGCGCGGTAGTACTTCATGCCGTCGCCGCCGGTTTCCTCGGTCGTCTCGATCATGAGGCGGATGGTCCGGCTCATCGGCAAGCCGCTTTCGCGGACGGCCTTCATCGCATACAGCACAGCGGCGATGGAGCCCTTGTCGTCGATGGTGCCGCGGCCGTAGAGATAGTCGCCGACACGGGTGAGTTTGAACGGATCGAGCCGGGTGCCGTCGTCGAGCACCCATTCATCCGCCACGACAGGCACGACGTCGGCATGCGTGAGGATGCCGAACTCCTCCTTGCCGTGGCCGGGCAGCTTGACTTCGAAGATGCGGTTGTCGACGTTGCGGTATTGCAGGCCGAAGTCCCGCGCCGTCTTTTCGACCAGTTGGCCGAACTCGACGATAGGCTTGCTTTCGTGCGGCGGCACCTTGTCGTCCCGCACGGTCGGCAGCGCCACCATCGCGTCCAGGGTTTCGATGACCGCCTTCTGGTTGTGCAGGCGGTTGTAGAGCCCGAGCAGCCGGCTGATGTTGGTCAGGTCGTCGCCGAAAAGCGGCTCCTTGCGCTCATAGGCAGCGATGGCAGGCTTGAGACGCGGATCAGCCTTGGCCGCCTGCGCGAGGAACGCGCGGAAGCTGGCCGAAGGCGCCGCCTGCTGTGCCGCCGCAAGCTTGTCGAGTTCGGGTTTCTTGATGGTGTCGGCAAAGGCAGGGTGCGCGAGCACAAGCACGAGTGCCGCCGGCACCAACACCGCGCGAAGGGTCTTGCGGGTTGTCATTGCATCAGTCTTCTTTCATGCCGGTGGCCTTGACCACATTCCCGAGTCGCGTGCGCTCTTCGTCGACGAACTTCACGAACGAGGCACGCGTCCCGCCGATGGGCTCGATGCCCATGCTCTTGAGGCGTTCCACCGTCGCCGGCATCTTCATCGCCTTGTCGATCGCATCGGCCATCTTGTCGAGGATCGCGTCGGGCGTGCCGCGCGGCGCGTGCACGCCGGCCCAGTGCGCGATGCGGATTTCCGGGAATCCTTCCTCGCTCGCCGTCGGGAGCTCGGGGTAGGCGGAAATGCGCTGCGTCCATGTGCCGGCCAGCGCCTTGAGCTTGCCGCTCTTGACATAAGGCAGCACCACGATGCTGGCCTCCGATGTGGCCTCGACCTGGCTGCCCAGCACCGCGGTGATGGATTCGGAACCGCTCTTGTAAGGCACCACGTCGAGCTTGGCGCCGTATTTGGTTTCAAGAATGCCTTCGACGAAATGCGGCGTGCTGCCGGTGCCGGCGGTCGCCCAGTGGAAGCCGCTGCCGGCCTTCTTCGACGCCGCGACGAATTCCTTCAGGTCCTTGTAGGGCGCGTCGGCCGGCACGACCACCACCGAGGGCGCGAGGCCGATCAATGCGACCGGCACCAGTTCGCCGTCCTTGTAGGGCATGGTCTTCTTGATCATGCTGTTGGAAATCACGCCCGCGGCACTCACCAGGAAGGTGTAGCCGTCCGGTGCGCTCTTGGCCACGATGTCCGCACCGAGGATGGCGCCCGCGCCAGGCTTGTTGTCGACCACGATCGGCTGGCCGAGCACCTTGGAAGCGCCTTCGGCGGCGGCGCGCGCCATCAGGTCGTTGGCGCCGCCGGCCGAGAACGGCACGACGAGACGGATCGGCTTGGTAGGCCAGGTCTGCGCGCCCGCGCTGCCGGCAGCGAATGCCGCGGCGAGACTGACTGCCAACGAAAGACGGCGAAACAATTGCATGGGTGTCTCCAGGTGATGTAGGGTTTTGGGGGTGATGCTAACGCGGGGTGCCACGGATTCTGCCGTTCGACGATCGGGCAGAAAGTAGGAAGCGACTGGCAGACATTGCAGCGCCGTGCAACGAAAGTGACGCATCATCTTGCCAACGCACCGGAGTCTTGAATGGCCGTGATCTGCGCCGTCTGCCACACCGAAAATCGCGATGCCGCGATGTTCTGTCACGGCTGCGCCCGCAAGCTGCCCGCTTTCGTGGCTACTGCGCCCTCCTTGCTGGAGACCATGCGGACACGCGACGCAGAGGCCGCCGCCCGACCGTCGTCCCGGCTGGCGGCCGTCACGAGGCGCGCGGTGCGCGAACCCCTGTTTCCCCTTGGCGTGGCACTGCTTGTCGCGGCGCTGACCGTGGGCTGGTATGCGCAGGCAACGCGCGAGCCGCCCAAGGCCGCGCGCGTCGCAAGCGCCGTGAGCGCGGTGAGCGCGGTGAGCGTTGCCGCCAAGCCGGCGGTGGTTGCGCCCGCCGCGGTCGCCGTCGCGCCGGTGAAGCCCGAGGCGCCCAAGCCCGCCGACCCTGTTCCGGTTGTCGCGTCTTTGGCGCCGGGCGAGATCGAACTTTCGCCCGGCCCCGCCATGGCGCCCGTCGCGCCCGCGCCGCCGGTCGCCTTGGCCGCTCCGACCGAGCCCGACCGTCGGTCGCCACCGCGCGCGGCAGCGCCCCCACGTCAGGTGGCTCTCGATCCGCGCCATGGCTGCGAAACGCTCAACTTCGTCTTTGCCGCGCGCTGCGAGGCCGCGCATTGCGACAAGGCCGAATACGCCCGCCACCCGCGCTGCAACCTCGTGCGCGAGGAGCGCCGGCGCGACGAGGCCCGTCGCAACCCCACGCTGGGCTTTTGAACGGCGGGCCGAACGGGGCCCGGCATCCGTCGCGCCGCGCGATGGTCCACCCCGCCGATGAGCACGGCTCGTGCAGGAGCATCGTCCTAAGATGCCTGCGTGCCCATGTCCTCTTCCACGACCCCCTCCGCGACCCCCTCCACGACTCCTCCCTCGACGCGTCCCGATCCGCAATCCGCAGCGGCCTCGCCCGCTGATTCGCACTGGCGCCGCAACCTCTACGTCTGCATGTTCGGCTCGTTCACCACGATCGTGGCGATGACGCTGCTGCTGCCGTTCCTGCCGCTCTTCGTCGAGCAACTCGGCGTGAAAGATCCCGCGGGCATCGCGCAATGGTCCGGCGCAGCCTATGGCGCGACCTTTCTGTCCGCGGCATTCGTCGCGCCGCTCTGGGGTCGCCTCGCCGACTTGTACGGCCGCAAGTTGATGCTGATCCGCGCAAGCCTCGGCATGGCCGTCGCCATGGCGCTCATCGGCACCGCACAGAACGTCTGGCAGCTTGTGGGACTGCGACTGCTCGCGGGCTTCCTCGGCGGCTATGCCTCGGGCTCGACCTTGCTGATCGCCACGCAGACGCCCAAGGAACGCTCCGGCTGGGCGCTCGGCACGCTGTCGTCGGCCATCATGGCCGGCAGCCTGGCGGGCCCGCTCATCGGCGGCGCGCTGCCGCCGTTGATCGGCATCCGCTGGACTTTCTTCGCAGCGGGCGCGGTCATCTTCGTGGCCTTCCTGGCAACACTGTTTCTGATTCGCGAAGACAAGAAGCCGCCCGTCGCGAAGACGGCGAAGTCGCGCGGCGGCTGGTCGAGCATCGAGAACAAGCGGCCCGTGATCGTCATGTTCGTCACCGGCACGCTGCTGATGTTGGCGAACATGTCGATAGAGCCGATCATCACTGTCTACGTGCAGCAACTCGTCGGCGACCCGCGCCATGTCACGATGGTCGCCGGCCTCGTCATGTCCGCCGCGGCCCTGGGGAGCATTCTCTCGGCCGCACGCCTGGGCAAGCTCGCCGACCGCGTGGGGGCGTGGAACGTGATCGTGGGCTGCCTCGCGGTATCCGCGGTGCTGCTGATCCCGCAGGCTTTCGTCACCGCAAGCTGGCAACTGGTCGCATTGCGCTTTCTGATGGGCCTGTCGCTTGGTGGCCTGCTGCCGTGCATCGCGCATGTGATCCGGCACAGCGTGCCCGAGCGATCGGCGGGCAGCATGCTGGGTTACTCGGTGTCCGCGCAATACACCGGGCAGGTCGTCGGGCCGCTGCTCGGCGGCTTCGTCGGCGGGCATTTCGGAATGCGCTTCGTGTTCCTGGCGACCTGTGTGCTGATGGCGGTCGGCGCCGTGCTGAACTGGCGCGGACAGCGCTAGGCCCTGTCTAGCAGAAGACAGCCAAAGAAGGAAGCCGGCCGAACATGCTCGTGCCGACGCGAATCGAGTCCAAACTGTCGCGCTGACAGTCATACACAAGGATCGATCTCCATGGCATTCCCTCTCTTCTCCCGCATTGCCGCTCTCGCCACTGCGCTTGTCCTGACCGCCTGCGCCGCACCCGGCGGTCCGCAATCGGCGCCCATGTCGATCAGGCAGGGCAAGATCGAGCAGATCACGCCGACCACCATTCGAAGCCCGGCGCACACGGGTGTGGGTGCCGTCGTCGGCGGCCTCACCGGCGTCGGCCTGGGCAGCCTGATCGGCGGAGGAACGGGACGCGATGTCGCCATGGTCGCGGGCGCCGTGGGCGGAACCATGGCCGGCGCCGAGATCGCCAACCGGGCCGCGCAGCCAATGCCAGGGCAGGAAGTCTTCGTTCGCACCGACAGCGGCGTGCTGGTCGAAGTGACCCAGCCGGTCACCCCCGGCCTGCGTGTGGGCCAGCGGGTGTTCATCCAGGGCAACGGCGACGCAGCCCGCGTCATTCCTCAATAGCAGTCGCTTCGGCCGGAAGCCGTTCCTGTTCCTCCAATGCGCCGGGTGGCGCATACTTTCCCGATGGCGTGACAGGCCCGCGCCGAGGGACGAAGATGACATCGCCGCAACCTCTGCGCTTGTACGTGCCCGAGCCGACCGGGCGACCGGGTCACGAGACCGACTTCTCCTACCTCCACCTGTCGCCTGCCGGCGCCGTGCGCAAGCCGGCGCTCGACGTGTCACCGGTCGACACTGCCGACCTCGCTTTCACGCTGGTGCGCGTGCTCGACCAGGACGGCCGCGCCGTCGGCTCGTGGGCACCGCAGTCCGACGTGCCGCTTTTCAAGCGCGGTCTGCGCGCAATGATGAAGACGCGAGCCTTCGACGCGAAGATGCTGATTGCCCAGCGGCAGAAGAAGATCTCGTTCTACATCCAATGCCTGGGCGAGGAAGCCATCGGAACGGCCCATGCGTTCGCCATCCAGCCGGGCGACATGTGTTTTCCGACCTACCGCCAGCAGGGGCTGCTGCTGGCGCGCGACGACATTCCAATGACCGAGTTGGTTTGCCAGTTGATGAGCAACGGGCACGATCCGATGAGGGGGCGCCAGTTGCCGGTGATGTACTCATACAAGCGAGCCGGCTTCTTCTCGATCAGCGGCAATCTGGCGACGCAGTTCATCCAGGCGGTCGGATGGGCCATGGCTTCGGCGATCAAGAGTGACACCAGGATCGCCTCGGCGTGGATCGGCGACGGTGCCACCGCCGAGGCCGACTTCCATACGGCGCTCACCTTCGCGCATGTCTACCGTGCGCCGGTGATTCTCAACGTCGTCAACAACCAGTGGGCCATCTCGACCTTTCAGGCCATTGCCGGCGGAGAGGCAACGACTTTCGCGGCCCGCGGCGTCGGCTGCGGAATCGCCTCGCTGCGCGTCGATGGCAATGACTTTCTCGCGGTGCTCGCCGCGTCGCGCTGGGCGGCCGAGCGGGCGCGCAGCAATCTCGGGCCTACGCTGATCGAATGGGTCACTTACCGCGCTGGCGCACACTCGACGTCGGACGACCCGTCGCGCTATCGGCCTGCCGACGATTGGCAGCATTTCCCGCTGGGCGACCCGATTGCGCGGCTGAAGCAGCATCTGGGCGGCCTGGGCGCCTGGTCCGACGAAGAGCATGAGCGCACGCAAGCGCAGGTCGAGGCCGACGTCGCCGCTGCACTGAAGGAGGCCGAGCGCTATGGCGGCACGCTGATCGACGGTCATGTCCCGCCGATCGAGTCGATGTTCGAGGACGTCTACAAGGACATGCCGGCGCATCTGCAAGAGCAGTTGCGGCAGGCGCGTAGCTGACCATGGCGCGCATGACCATGGTGCAGGCCCTGCGCTCGGCGATGGACGTGATGCTCGAGCGCGATCCGAACGTCGTGATCTACGGTCAGGATGTCGGCTACTTCGGCGGTGTTTTCCGCTGCACCGAAGGCCTGCAGGAGAAGTACGGCCGCTCGCGCGTTTTCGATGCCCCGATCTCCGAGGGCGGCATCGTCGGCTCGGCGATCGGCATGGCGGCCTACGGACTGCGCCCGGTGGTCGAAGTGCAGTTCGCCGATTACTTCTACCCGGCCTCGGACCAGATCGTGTCGGAGGCGGCGCGGCTGCGCTACCGCTCGGCCGGCGACTTCAGCGCACCACTCACGATCCGCATGCCCTGCGGCGGCGGCATCTATGGCGGACAGACACACAGCCAGAGTCCGGAAGCCTTGTTCACGCATGTCTGCGGTCTTCGTACCGTGATGCCCAGCAATCCCTACGATGCCAAGGGTCTGTTGATTTCGTCGATCGAGAACGACGACCCGGTGATCTTTCTCGAACCCAAGCGGCTGTACAACGGCCCGTTCGACGGTCATCACGACCGACCGTTGGTGCCCTGGTCGCAGCACGCGCTCGGCGAGGTGCCCGAAAGTCATTACACAGTGCCGCTCGATGCGGCCGCGGTGTTCCGCACCGGTGCCGACCTGACCGTGCTGGCCTACGGCACGATGGTGTATGTCTCGGAAGCGGCTGCGGCCGAAAGCGGTGTCGATGCCGAGATCATCGATCTGCGCAGTCTCTGGCCCCTGGATCTGGCGGCGATCGTCGCATCCGTCAAGAAGACCGGCCGTTGCGTCGTTGCCCACGAAGCGACGCGCACCAGCGGCTTCGGGGCGGAACTCGTGGCCTTGGTGCAGGAACACTGTTTCTATCACCTGGAGGCGCCCGTCGAACGCGTGACTGGCTGGGATACACCGTATCCGCATGCGCTGGAATGGGCCTATTTCCCGGGCCCGGCACGCGTGGCTGCAGCGTTCAGGCGCGCGATGGAGACCTGAAATGCCGGGCAGCATCCATGTGATCAAGGTGCCCGACGTGGGCGAAGGCATCGCGGAAGTCGAACTCGTGGCCTGGCACGTCAAGCCCGGCGACGCGGTCATCGAGGACCAGGGGCTGGCCGACGTGATGACGGACAAGGCCAACGTCGAGATCCCTTCGCCGGTCGCTGGCCGCGTGATGGCGCTTGGCGGCGAAGTCGGACAGATCCTGGCGGTCGGCGCCGAGCTGATCCGCATCGAGCGGGCCGACGACGCCAGCGCGCCAGTGGCTGCGCCTGCATTGGCCGCCCCGGCACGCGCGCCCGCCGCGGCCCGAGCCGCCACGCCATCGGTGCCTGCGATGGCGCCGACACGACCGGCGTCGCTGTCCGCCGGGGCCGCGGCTGACCGTCCGATCGCCTCACCGGCAGTGCGCAGGCGAGCCTGGGAACTGGGCGTCGACTTGAAGGACGTCGCGGCCAGCGGCACTGCCGGCCGCATCGTGCACGCCGACCTCGACGCGCACGTTGCCGCGCACGGCACGCGGCCGCCGGACCGTGCGCCCGGAACAGGCAGCGCCGAACGCAACGACCAGCAGGCGGTGCCCGTCATCGGCCTGCGCCGCCGCATCGCGTTGCAGATGCAGGAATCGAAGCGTCGCATCCCGCACTTCAGCTACGTCGAAGAGGTCGATGTCACCGAGGTCGAGGCCCTGCGCGCGGCGCTCAACACGAAATGGAACGCCGAGCGAGGGCACCTGACCCTGCTGCCCCTGCTCATGCGCGCGACGGTGCTGGCGGCGCGCGAGTGCCCGCAGATCAACGCCCTCTTCGACGACGAAGCGGGCGTCGTCACCCGCCACGGCGCGGTGCACATCGGCATCGCGACGCAGACCCCGAACGGGCTCGTCGTGCCGGTGGTTCGACACGTCGAGGCCCGCGACGTGTGGGCCATGGCCGCCGAATTGGCGCGCCTGGTCGAAGCCGCGCGGGCGGGCCGCGCGACGCGTGCGGAACTGAGCGGCTCGACGATCACCATCAGCAGCCTCGGCGCGCTCGGCGGGATCGTATCGACGCCGGTGATCAACCGGCCCGAGGTTGCCATCGTCGCAGTCAACCGGATCGTCGAACGCCCGGTATTGCGCGGCGGAGCCGTCGTCTCGCGCCGGATGATGAACCTGTCGTCATCGTTCGATCACCGGGTTGTCGACGGCATGGACGCCGCCCGGTTCGTGCAGTCGATGCGCGCGATGCTCGAAGAGCCTGCGCTGCTGTTCGTCGACTAGCAGGCCCTTCTAGCTGGACTTGGCCTGCACGAGCTTGATGACGCTCGAAAAATCGAGCGCGCCATGCCCGGCGAGGCTGTGCGCCGCGTAGAGATTGCGCGCAAGGCCGCCCAGCGGCGTGGCCGCGCGCACCGCCGCGGCGTTTTCCTGCGCGAGACCGAGATCCTTGAGCATCAGGTCGGTACCGAAGCCGCCGGCATAGCCCTTCGAGGCCGGCGCGGTTTCCATCACGCCCGGCAGGGGGTTGTACTTTTCCAACGCCCAGTTGCCGCCCGAGCTGCGCCGCATGATTTCCGACAGCACCTTGGGATCGAGTCCGTTGGCAACGCCCAACGCGATGGCCTCCGAAGTGCCGATCATCAGGATGCCGAGCAGCATGTTGTTGCAGATCTTCGCAGTCTGGCCCGCACCTGCGCCGCCCGCATGGAAGATGTTGGCGCCCATTTTTTCGAGCACAGGGCGCGCGCGTTCGAGATCGGCTTCGGCGCCGCCGACCATGAAAGTCAAGGTGCCCGCGATGGCGCCGCCGGTGCCGCCCGATACCGGCGCATCGATCACGGCAACGCCGCGCTTCGCGCCCGCCTCGGCCACCTTGCGCGAGGTCGCAGCGGCGATGGTGCTGCTGTCGATCACCAGCGTGCCGGCCGGAATCTCCGCCATCAGCCCGGCCTTGCCGTCGCTGCCGAGGTAGAGCGCCTCGACGTGCTGGCTCGCGGGCAGCATGCTGATGACGACTTCGGCACCGGCGAGCGTGTCCGCCGCCGACGTGGCGATCTTCACGCCCTCGCCTGCCAGCTTCTTGCAAGCCTCCGCCGACAGGTCGAAGGCGCTGACCGCATGGCCGGCCTTGTGCAGGTTCAGTGCCATGGGGCCGCCCATGTTGCCCAGGCCGATGAATGCGATCTTCATATTCCTTGTCTCCATTGCTTTCGATGATTGGATGGGCTCAGACGAGCGCGGCGAGCGGGTGCGGTCCCTCGGTGCGCACGCGCAGGTGGTCTTCGACGAATTCGGGCGTGATCTCTTCGATCGTGGCCGGGTTCCAGCGCGGATTGCGGTCCTTGTCGATCAGCAACGCGCGGATGCCTTCGGCAAAGTCCTTGTGCGCGCAGAAGCCGAGCGATGCCCAGTATTCGAGCCGGAACACTTCGGCCAGCGACATGTGCAAGACGCGCTGCCACAAGGCGAAGGACACGGCCGCCGTACTCGGCGAGCCTTTCGTGAACGTGGTGGCTGCGGTCTGCAGCCACGGATCGTCGGATTTCAGCGTGCGCAGGCGATTGGCAATGTCCAGCAGGTCGTCGCCGGCCATCAACGCGTTGATGGTGTCGAAGTGCTCCCTCAGCTTGGACGGCTGCTTCTCGGCGCCCTCCCCGGCTTGCGCGAGCAGCCGCGACAGCGTCGCGCGGTCCGCCTTCGTCTCGCCTTGCCATGCGCTCGCGGCAACGGCCTCGAGCAATTGCGACTTTCGCTCATGCGGCACCACGATGTCCGCCAGCCCGCAGAAGATGGCATCGGCCGCATTCAACGGCGCCGCCGTGAGTGCGAGGAACAGCCCGACCCGCCCCGGCGCGCGGCGCAGGAACCAACTGCCGCCCACATCGGGGTACAGGCCGATGTTGATCTCGGGCATCGCGACACGGCTCTGCAAGGTCACGACGCGATGCGACGCGCCCGCCAGAAGCCCGACGCCGCCGCCCATCACGATGCCGTGGCCCCAGCAGAGGAAGGGCTTCGGAAAGGTGTGGATCAGGTAGTCGAGCTCGTATTCCTCGCTGAAGAAGGACTCGGCATAGGTGTTGCGCGCAGGGCCGCATTCGAGCAGCGTCTGATAGAGCTGGCGCAAATCGCCGCCGGCGCAGAAAGCCTTCTCGCCCGCAGCGTCGAGCAGCACGCCGACGACGCCGTCGTCCTTCGCCCATTCCTGGAGCTTGGGGATCAGCAGCCGCACCATCGCCACCGACAGCGAATTGAGCGAAGCAGGCGAATTGAGCGTGGCAACGCCGAAGCGCTTGCCGTTGGCGGTCTTGATTTCGTTGAAGAGAACTACGGGATCTGTCATTTCTTTTGGGCGGGATTCATCGAATGTCGGAGTCGCCTTCGAGCAGTTTTCGCGCGACGATCATGCGCATGATTTCGTTGGTGCCTTCGAGGATCTGGTGCACGCGCGCATCGCGCACCAGCCGCTCCAGCGGGAATTCGCTCAGGTAGCCGTAGCCACCATGCAGTTGCAAGGCTTCGTTGCAGACCGTGAAGCCCGCATCGGTGGCAAAGCGCTTGGCCATCGCGCAATAGGTGCTCGCGTCGGCATGACCCGCATCGAGCTTGCTCGCGGCGAGGCGCACCATCTGGCGCGCGGCCACGAGTTCGGTCGCCATGTCCGCCAGCTTGAACTGCAGCGCCTGGAAGCTGGCCAGCGGCTTGCCGAACTGCTGGCGCTCGTTCAGATAGCGGCGGGCCGCATCCAATGCGCCTTGCGCCGCGCCGACCGAGCATGTCGCGATGTTGATGCGCCCGCCGTCGAGCCCCTTCATGGCGATGCGGAAGCCTTCGCCTTCGCTGCCCAGCAGGTTCGCGGCAGGCACGCGCACGTTGTCGAAGTTGATGGTGCGCGTGGGCTGGCTGTTCCAGCCCATCTTGTGTTCCTTCTTGCCGTAGCTGATGCCGGGCGCGTCGGCGGGCACGGCAAAGGCAGAAATGCCGCCGGCGCCCCCACCGCCCGTGCGCGCCATCAGCACCAGCACGTCGGTCGCGCCGGCGCCCGAGATGAAGGCCTTGCCGCCGTTGATGAGGTATTCGTTGCCCTGCAACTCGGCGCGCGTCTTGAGCGATCCGGCATCTGAGCCCGCGCCCGGTTCCGTCAGGCAATACGACGCCAGCTTGCGCCCGCTCGTCAAGTCCGCGCCCCACTGCTCGCGCACGGCCGGACCACCCCAGGTGCCGAGCATCCACGTCGCCATGTTGTGGATGGTGATGAAGGCCGTGGTCGACGGATCGACCGCGGCCATCTCCTCGAACACCAGTGCGGCATCGAGACGGGGCAGCGCCAAGCCCTGGATGCTTTCGGGCGCATAGAGCCCGCAAAAGCCGAGTTCGCCCGCCTTGGCGATCGCTTCCCTGGGGAAGATCGCCTCCGCGTCCCAACGGGCCGCATGCGGCGCGAATTCACTCAGCGCAAAGTCGCGCGCCGTCTGGGCAAAGGCGCGCTGCTCTTCAGTCAGCTCGAAGTCCATGCGGACGAGCTTACTTGAGGCTGATGGTGGTGTTGACGCCGTGCGAGACGGTGCTGTCGTCGAACCAGCGCTCCGTGACCGTCTTGGTCTGCGTGTAGAACAGCACGACCTGCTTGCCGTAAGGCCCGAGGTCGCCCAGCTTGGAAGCACGCGAACCAGTGAAGGAGAACATCGGCACCGGCACCGGGATCGGCACATTGATGCCGACCTGGCCGACATCGATGTCTTCCTGGAAGCGGCGCGCGGCGGCACCCGACTGCGTGAAGATCGCTGTGCCGTTGCCGTTGGGGTTGGCATTGATGAGTTCGATGGCCTCGTCGATGTCCGCGGCGTTCGCCAGGCACAGCACCGGGCCGAAGATTTCCTGGTCGTAGATGCTCATGCCGGGCTTGACGTCGGCGAACACCGTCGGGCCGACGAAGTTGCCCTTCTCGTAGCCGGGCACCGTGGGCTTGCGTCCGTCGAGTGCCAGCGTCGCGCCATCGGCCACGCCGCGTTCGATCAATCCGGTGACGCGCTCGTAGGCCGCGCAGGACACCAGGGGGCCGACATCCACGCCCTTCTCGGTGCCGGCGCCGACCTTCAGAGTCTTGGCCTTCTCGACGAGGTCGGGCACCCACTTCTGCGCATCGCCCACCAGCACTGCGACCGACACGGCCATACAGCGCTGGCCTGCGGCGCCGAAGCTCGCGCCTGCGAGTGCGTTGAGCGTCTGCTCCTTGTTGGCGTCGGGCATCACGATGGCGTGGTTCTTCGCGCCCATCATGCATTGCACGCGCTTGCCGGCCAGCGTGGCGCGGTTGTAGACGTGCGTGCCGACCTTGGTCGAGCCGACGAAGGAGATCGCCTTGATGTCCTTGTGGTCGCAGATCGCGTTGACGACCGCCTCACCGCCGTGCACGACGTTGAGCACGCCCGGCGGGATGCCGGCTTCGAGCGCGAGTTCGCACAGGCGCATGGTGACCATCGGGTCCTGCTCGGAAGGCTTGAGCACGAAGGTGTTGCCGGTGGCGATCGCCATCGGGAACATCCACAGCGGGATCATCGCGGGGAAGTTGAAAGGCGTGATGCCGGCGCACACGCCGAGCGGCTGCAGCAGCGTGTAGGTGTCGACGCCGTTGGCCACGTTGTTGGCCAATTCGCCAAGTTGGAGGTTACCGATGCCCGATGCGTGCTCGACCACTTCGAGGCCGCGGAACACGTCGCCTTCGGCATCGGGCAGTGTCTTGCCCTGCTCTGCGGTGAGGATGGCGGCCAGCTCGGCCATGTTCTCGCGAATGAGCTGCTGGTACTTCAGGAAGATGCGCGAGCGCGCACCGATGGGCGTCTTGCGCCAGGTCTTGAAGGCTTCCTTGGCGGAATCGACGGCCGCATCGACTTCGGCCTGCGTGGCAAAGGGCACCTTCGCAAGCACTTCCTGCGTGGCCGGGTTGACGATGTCGCGCCACTCGGTGGTCTTCGACTCGACGAACTTGCCGCCGATGAGCAGCTTGACGGTAGCGACCTTCGTCGCGGGGGTGGTGGTGGCGTCCATGAACCTTGTCTCCAGAATGGGGGTGCAGGCGACGATGCTAGCTTTGCACTTTTGCGATAGCAATAGACAAATACGCATTCTCGATCTGCATAATTGCAAAGCATGGATTGGGACAACCTGCGCTTTTTTCTGGAGCTCGCGCGCTCGGGCACGCTGGTCGGGGCGGCACGACGGCTGGCCGTCGATCACACGACGGTGGCGCGCCGCATCCAGACGCTCGAAAAGCAGGTCGGCACGGCCCTCTTCTCGCGCGAAGCCGACGGGCATCGGCTCACCGAGGCCGGCCGCCGGTTGCAGCCGCAGGTCGAGGCGATGGAAAGTGCCTTCCTCACGGTCGAGAGCACGACCCCGGCATCGAACGAAGGTTTGTCGGGGCTGGTGCGCATCGGCGCGACCGAGGGATTCGGCACCATCGTCTTGGCGCCGCATCTGGCGCTGTTCGCGCAGCAGCATCCCAAGCTGGTGATCGACCTGCTGGCGATGCCTCGGCTGGTGCATCTGTCACGCCGCGAGGCGGACATCGTGATCTCGCTCGAACGCCCCGCGCGCGGGCCGGTGGTCGTGACCAAGCTGACCGACTACGCGCTGCGGCTGTATGCGTCGAAGCAGTACCTGGCGAAGCATGGCGCGATCCGCATCCGCGACGACCTGCGCGGCCACACCTTCATCAGCTACGTGGACGACCTGCTCTTCAGCAAGGAGTTGCAATACCTGGACGAGCTCTATCGGCCGGATTCCTTTGCGCTGCGCAGCACCAGCATCCTTGCCCAATATCAGGCGACCGTGGCGGGCGCGGGCATCGCAGTGCTGCCGGCCTTTATCGCAGAGCGCGACAAATCGCTGCGGCGCGTGCTGCCGGATGAGGCGAACTTCACGCGCACCTTCTGGATGTCGGTGCCGGCGGAGACGCGCCATCTGGCGCGCATGAAGGCGACATGGGATTTCCTGCGCGAGACGGTCGAGGCGCAGCGCGCATTGCTGTTGCCGTAGGAACATTTGTCGCCCAATGTTGCGCAAAGTCAAACCCGTGCAACGCAGTTGAAGTCCAATGGAGAGGCTCCGAAACACCTCTTCGAAAGGGCTCTTTCCATGGCCAAAATGAAAGCCGCCATCTTTGTCGAAAAAGGTCGGATCGTTCTCGACGAGAAGCCGATCCCCGACGTCGGGCCGCTCGATGCGCTGATTCGCATCACGACGACAACGATCTGCGGCACGGATGTTCACATCCTCAAGGGCGAATACCCGGTCGAGCGCGGGCTGACCATCGGCCACGAGCCGGTCGGCGTCATCGAGAAGCTGGGTTCGGCCGTCGATGGCTACAAGGAAGGCCAGCGCGTGATTGCCGGTGCCATCACGCCCAGCGGGCACAGCTACGCCTGCCTGTGCGGCTGCGGATCGCAGGATGGTCCGGGCACGAAGCACGGCTTCAAGGCCATGGGCGGCTGGAAGTTCGGCAACACGATCGACGGCTGCCAGGCGGAATATGTGCTCGTCAAGGACGCCATGGCCAATCTCAGCCCGATTCCGGACAGCCTCACCGACGAACAGGTGCTGATGTGTCCGGACATCATGTCCACGGGCTTCTCCGGCGCCGAAAGCGGAAAGGTCAGGATCGGGGATACCGTCGTTGTCTTCGCGCTGGGCCCCATCGGCCTGTGCGCGGTCGCCGGTGCGAAGCTGATGGGCGCGACGACCATCATCGGCGTCGATACGGTCCCCGCGCGGCTCGAAGTCGCCCGCGCACTCGGCTGCGACCATGTGGTCGACTTTCGCAAGGGTGATCCGGTCGAACAGATCATGGCCTTGACCGATGGGCGCGGCGTCGATGTGTCCATCGAGGCGCTCGGCACGCAGGGCACCTTCGAATCGTCGCTGCGCGTGCTGCGCCCGGGCGGAACGCTGTCGAGCCTCGGCGTCTATTCGAGCGACCTGAAGATTCCGCTGGACGCCTTCGCGGCCGGGCTTGGCGACCTGAAGATCGTCAGCACGCTGTGCCCCGGCGGCAAGGAGCGCATGCGGCGGCTGATGGATGTCGTCGCGTCCGGGCGCGTGGACCTGAAGCCTTTGGTGACGCATCGCTTCAAGCTCGACGACATCGAAACGGCCTACGAGCTTTTCGCGAACCAGCGCGATGGGGTGCTCAAGGTGGCGATCACGCCTTGAGTGTCGATGGTGGCCCAAGGTCGCTTACATCTGCTTCACCGGCGGCGCAGTCCACTTGCCTTCCGTCGCTTCGGCTTTTGGCCAGTAGAGCCGCATGATCATCGAGAATGGCCCCTTCGGCGCGGGCAGCCAGTTGGCTTCCTGGTCCTTGCCGGGCGATTCGTTCTGGATGATCAGCGTCAGCCCGCCGTCGGCATCGCGCTTGAACTGCGGCAGCATGGGTGAGTTGACCAGGTACCGGTTGATGGGATTGGCAACGAGGAGGCTCTGCGGCGCCTCATACATCGTCAGCGACCAGAACGCATTCACGGGTGGCAACTGGTCCGACGCAAAGTGCAAGGCATAACGGTTCGCACCATTCAGCTTCTGCTTCGCCTCATCCACGTAATAAGCCGGATACATCGCTTCCTGCTTCGAATTGCCGTAGATGCCCAGAACGGCGGCGCCCATGCGGTAGAGATAGTTGTTCTTCAGATATTCCCGCGTGCCGAAGACATCGCCGGAGGTCACCTTTCCCTGTTCAACTTCTTTCTTCAGGCCAGCGAAGTCCGCCCAGGCGTCGGCGATGCCCTGCTCCATGGCCGCCTTCATTTCAGGCGAGAGCTTGCTGGGGTCGAAGGTCTGTCCTCGCCCGACGCCGATCTTGGCGAAACGCGCCATGAGTTCGATCTCGGACGGATCTGTCGGGCAGAACTGCAGCACGAAGTTCAGGATGTCGAAGAACTGCAGCGAGGTCTTCTCTTCTACGGGCGTGAGGGGCTTGATGAAATCGATGGCCGGCGCGGCCTTGGGTGCGGCTGTGCCAAGGAACGCTGAGAGCGTCTGAACCTTGTAGCCGGCTTGCACTTTCTTCACGTTGTCGAGGTCGGCCGGATTGAAGAGTTGCGTGCGATAGGCGGCGAAGACGAATTCCGTCTCCGAGCGGATCACCTCCTTCACGCCCTTGGGCGTCTGTCCTTTCCAGCCCGGCCCCGCGATGAGGAAGCTTCCGCCACCGTTGCCGGTGGTGCGGCTGCCGATGTAGGCAAAGTTGAAGGTGTAGGCGTCGATGAGCTGGACGCTGAAATAGCGCTCCTTTTCGATCACCGGCACGGTAAGAACCAGGGGTTCGGCGCGCAGATCCATGCCCAACCAAGAATACGGCGTGTCCGAGTTGGGCGTCTGGATGGCCGTATCCGCCGGCGTGTAGACGCGAGGAGTGTTGTGGATCTGATTCCACGGCGCCTTGAATTCGGGGGTCTGGCGATCCACGAAGTAGCTGTATTGGACGCGGTAGCTATCCACTATCGGGAAACCGTAGACGTAGGCCTCCTTGGCGATCGCGCGGGCCTCGGTGGAAGTTACTTTCGGCTGGGCGCGCGCCGTCAAGGGAACGACCATTGGCAGTGCCATCAGGGAGATGATGAGTTTCAGTGTCGTGAATTTCATGGGAACCTCCGACGTGCCTCCTCTATGACGCCACGATGCCTGGCGGCTTCCACGTTCCTTCGCCGGCCGGCAGGACCGAAGGCGGTGTGTCCTTGGGCCAGTACAGGCGCATCACCAGGTAGACGGTGTCGTTCGGCGCGGGCAGCCAGTTGGCCTCCAGCGCCTTGCCGGGCGAGTCCTTCTGGATGTAGAGCGTGAGCGAGCCGTCGGCGTTCTTCTTCATGCCCGACAGCATTGGCGAGTTGATGAGATAGCGGTTGATCGGGTTCTTGATCAACAGCTGGCTCTTGCCGTCGTACATCGTCACCGACCAGAAGGCGCTCACCGGCGGCAGTTGCCCGGCGGGGAAGGTGAGCGTGTAGTTGTGCTTGCTGGTGTCGAGCGTCTCGCCCGCTGCGGTCACGCGAGTGTAGGGATACATCGCTTCCACGGCATCGTTGCCATAGATGCCGACCTTGGCGGCAGCGGAGCGCAACAGCCAGTCCCCTTTGTAGAAGGTGCGGTCGCCGAAGAATGATCCGATGTTCCAGCCGTTGATCTTCTTCACTCCGCCGGCCGCAAACTTGTCGATCTTCTCGTCACCCTCCTTCATGGCCAACAGGACGGCGGCCTTGTGTTCGAGCGAAAGATCCTTGAACTCGAAGGTCTTGCCGGGCCCGATGCCGATGCGGGCGAGCCTGGCCCGCACCGCCCTGTCTTCCGGGGTGGGCGGCACGTACTGGAGGGCGGCGTCCAGATACTCGAAGTAGTTCTGCTTGATCCCGGCAGTCGTGGCCGGCAGGAAATTGACGGCCGGCGCAGCCGGCGGCGCAGGTTGTTTGAGGAAGGCGGAAAGCGGCTGCGCCTTGTAGCCCGACTGCACCTTCACGACGTTGGGCATGTCTTTGGCGTTGAAGAGCTGGGTCCGGTAGGCCGCGGCGGCGAAGGGCGTGGTCGAGGTGAAGACCTTCCTGATGCCCGGGGGCGTCGCGCCTGTCCAGCCCGGGCCGACCACCATGTAGTTGCCCGGCTCGTTCCCCGTGGCGCGGCTGCCGATGTAGCCGAAGTTGTAGGTGTTGCCGTCGATCAATTGCACCGAGTAGTAGCGCCTTTTTTCCACCGCCGGCACCGAGATCACCATCGGCTCGGCGCGCAGGTCCATCCACAGGATCGAATACGGCGTGTCGCTGTTCGGCGTGACGATGGCCGTGTCCTGGTAGGTGAAGACGCGGGCTTCGTTCTTGATCTGGTTGAAAGGCGCCTTGAACTGCGGGCCGCCCTTGTCCACGGCATATTCGTACATCACCGCGTAGTTCATCACGAGAGGCAGGCCGTAGACGAAGGCCTCCTCGGCGATGGCCTTGGTCTCGGCGATGCTTGGCGCGGCGATGCCCCTGGCTGAGTCGGCTTTCTCGGCCTGGGCCACGGGATCACTCTTGCTGGCACAGCCAGCGATCAGCGCCACCGCGGCGGCCGCAATCGCGGCCCATTTCGTGAGTGATGAAATCTCGGCTTTCATGATTGCCCTCGTAGTTTGCACATCGTGATCCCTGTACGTACCTGTTTGCGAGCGCGATCGTTGCACTGGCCCGGAAGTCTGGCAATTGGCCTTATGGGCAATATCGGCAGGTCTCAGCATGAGGCACCGCAAGCCGATGCAGCCCGCTGAAACTCGCTCGGCGTCTCGCCCGAGTGGCGCCTGAAGGCCCGGGTGAAGTTGGCTGCGTCAGTGAAGCCGAGCTGCTCGGCCACCCGCGACACCGTGGTTCCGCGTTGCACGAGCAGTTCGCGTGCGCGCTCGAAGCGTACCTGCTGCGACAAGTCGCGAAACTGCAGTTGCTCCTTCTTCAGGTGGCGGTCGATCGTTCGCTCGGAAATGTTCATGCGTCGCGCGATCTCGTCGAGCGTGACCTGCTGCCCTTTCGCTTCGCGCAATAGCATGGCGACGTAGTCACCCCAGCGCGCGTCGGGCCCCGGCCGGCGCCGCAGCGCCTGAAGGCGCTCCTCGATCTGTTCGACCACCTGTGGCGCGGCCAGCGGCAGCGCCTTGTCGAGGGCGCTTGCATCGATCACCATCGTGACGCCCGGCAGCGCACGATCATCGAAGCGGAAATCTGCAGACGACATGGCGACGTAGCGCGCATGGTGGCGCGGCACCGGCATGCCCAACCGGATCTCGCAGGAAGCCAACCCGGGTCCGGACAGCAGTTGGATGTGGTGGCAGGTCGACACGGCGATCGCTTCCATGTGGAAGCGCAACATCTCCAGCGACATCGCGGTTGTCGGGCTGAAGACGACCTCGCCGCGCTGAGCCCCGCGCCGGTACCTCATCGTGAACAGCTCGGTGATCAGGTGGTAGTGACGACTGGCCAGCCGGAGCATCTGGTCGAGGTCGCGGCAGCTCAGCATGCCGTAGCCGAGCAGGTCGTGCGAGTTGGGCTTGATCAGCCGGCCCGCCTCGAAGCCCAGGTCCTTGCGTCCCGACAGCCGATACGACGCATTGACGAAGGCCTCGGCCTCGCTCAGCAGCAGCATGCCGTCGGGACGCTCGAAGCGGCCCGGGTCGATGCCCGTGAGCTCCAGAAGTCGCGCCGTGTTCACGCCCTGCGCCCGCAGAAAGCCCAGCAGCAGCGAGAAGTAGCGCACCGGCACGCGCTTCGGCGACCTGGCCGTGCCGATGGGCGCTGGCGATACGAGCGTTTCCATGGTCTTGTCGGAAGTCGGGGCGAGCTGGATTCAGGCAATCAGCTTGACGACGCTGTGGTAGCTGTTGGGCATCAGCCGTGACAGCCAGAAGACCCGCCCGGACTGGTTGCCCGTGACTACGCGCTTCTTTCCGCGGCGAACGCCGTTCAGGATGGCGGCGGCGCAGTCTTCTGGCGGCGTGGTCATGATCTTTGCGCCCTGCGACGAGATCTGCGTCTCTTCGGCGCCGGCGTTTCGGCAGCGCCGGCCGTCCCGCTCGATGTTGGTCTTGATGCCACCCGGGTGCACGCTCACCGCGCGCACGCCGGTGCCTTCGAGCTCGCGCCACAGGCACTCGGTGAGCCCGCGCACGCCGAACTTGGAGATGTTGTAGGCGCTCTGGGCGGGATAGCCGATCAGGCCGAAGATGCTCGAGATGTTCACGATGCAGCCCTCGCGCTGCGCCAGCATCATCGGAAGGAAAGCCTTGCTGCCGTAGATCACGCCCCACAGGTTGATGCCGAGCTGCCATTCGATCTCGTCGATGTCCAAGTGCTCGAAGGTGCCGACCATGGTCGTGCCCGCGTTGTTGAACACCAGATGTGCCGCGCCGAAATCGCGCTTCACGTCGTCGGCGTGGGCGAACACGGCCTCGCGTGAGGAGACGTCGAGCTTGTAGCCTCGAACATCGGTGCCGGCTGGCATCTGGCTGATGGTCTGGGTGAGCCCTGCGGCGTCAATGTCGGACAGCGCGAGCCGCGCTCCAGCGGCGCCCAACTGGAGGGCCAGCGCGCGGCCGATGCCGGATCCAGCGCCGGTGACGACCGCGACCTTGGCTTTGAAAGGGGGATGCATGAGAGGTTTCCTTGTTTCGTGAGATGGCTGCGCGTCACACGGCCACGTGCTTGCGCAGGAACGCCAATTGCGTTCGTACGTTCTTGTCGAGGTAATCGCCGTAGTACGGCTGGAAGTGATCGGACGCGTGCAGCGTGAACTCCGCGTTCCGCATGCGGCTCGCTGCCTTTCGCGCGATGGCCGCCGAGACGATGGTGTCGTTCGACCCGGCGATCACGAGCGTCGGCACCCGAACCCTGCGGGCGCTCCGGATCGGGTTGTAGCGGGGAATCTTCAGCAGCACGCGAGCGAGGACCTTGTTCTCCCACGGCACGTCGGCGATGGCCTTCAGCTTCTCCATGCCGTCCCAGGCTTCGGGGCCGGTCAGCGCAGCCAGGTCGCCGTGCCGGCCGACGACGGGCACGTAGTGCGGCCTGCCGAACAGGCTGCCGACGACGTCGCGCAGGCCCGCGAAAGTCAGCCGCAGGACGGCCGACGGGCTGAGCGAAGTGATGGCAGCCCAACCGCTCATCAGCGGATGCCCGGCGATGACCGCAGCCACGCGATGTCCGCGCGCCGCCATGCAGGTCACGTGCCCGCCGGACAAGGAAGTACCCCACAGCACCATGCGCCGGTCGTCGACGCCCTCGAGCGTCTTGACGTGTCGGATCGCGGCGTCCCAGTCCTTCAGGTGCCGAGCAGGATCCACCCAGTGGCGCGGCTGGCCCTCGCTGTCGCCGAAGTTGCGATAGTCGAACAGGAACACGGCGTAGCCGGCCTCGACGAAGCGCGTGGCGTGCGGGAGCAGCATCGCGCGCACGCCGGCAAAGCCGTGCGCCATCACGATGACGGGGGGGCGATCGCCCTGGCTGGGCATCAGCAGGGTCCCTGCGCAGCGCAGGCCCTGGCTGGCGAACGAGGATTCGATGGATTTCATGGGCGCTCGCGTCAGGCGCCTGCAAGGCGCGGCGCGGCGCGCAGCGATCCGCCGCCGAACTCCAGCGCCGAATCCTCCACCGGATCCTTGAGCAGCATCACGCGGTCTTTCTCGGGGTTGTGCAACACACGCCACGGCAGCCCGCGGCCCTGGCGCGGCACCATCGCCCGGCCACGCCGCGCGTAGCCCGACTGGAGCGCAGCCACGATGTCTTCGTCCTGCATCTCTCCCTCCGGCGCGCGGGCCGTCACCACATCGACCCCCTTGCGGTCCATGTGATTGAGCAGGCGGCAGACGTAGCTCGACGCCATGTCCACCTTCAGCGTCCAGGGTGCATTGATGTAGCCGAAGAGCCACGCCATGTTCGGCACGTCCTGAAGCAGCACACTCTTGTAGGTCATCAACTTGTTCACGGCGAGCGCCTGGTCGTCCACGCGCAACGCCATGCCGCCGAAGGACTGAAGCTGCAGACCGGTCGCGGTCACGATGATGTCGGCTTGCAATTCCTTGCCGGACTTCAGGCGGATGCCGTTCTCGGTGAAGGTCTCGATGTGGTCGGTCACGATGGAGGCCTTGCCCTCCCGGATCGCCTTGAAGAGGTCGGCATCCGGCACAGCGCACAGGCGCTCGTCCCAGGGCTTGTAGCGGGGCGAGAAGTGGCTCATGTCGAAGTCCTTGCCCAGGTGCTTCTGCACGCCGGACAGCAGCCACGCTCTCATCTGATCGGGCCAGCGCTTCGAGAGCTTGTAGATCAGTCGCTGAAGGAACAGGTTGCGCCGACGGGCCATGCCGTAGACCCAGCGATCCGGGAGAACGCGCCGCAGCACGGCAGAAATCTTGTCGTAGGCCGGCACGGAGAACACGTAGCTCGGCGAGCGCTGCAGCATCGTGATGTGCGCGGTCTCCCGAGCCATGGTCGGCACGAGCGTCACGGCGGTCGCGCCGCTGCCGATCACGATGACCCGCTTGCCGCGGTAGTCCAGGCCTTCCGGCCACTGCTGGGGATGGATGCACTGCCCCTTGAATCGCTCGACGCCCGGGAAGCTCGGCAGATAGCCCTCATCGTGGTTGTAGTAGCCGGTGCAGCTGACCAGGTAGTTGCAGGTGAACACGCGGGCCTCGTCGGTTTCTTCATCGACCGCGGTGATGGTCCAGCGCTTTTGCTCGCTCGACCAGGACGCTTCGGTGGTCTTGATGCCGAAGCGGATGTTCTTGTCGACCCCGTATTCGCGCGCCGTATCGGTGACATAGCGACGAATCGAAGGGCCGTCCGCGAGCACCTTCAGTTCATGCCACGGGCGAAACCGGTAGCCGAAGGTGAACATGTCCGAATCCGAGCGGATGCCCGGGTAGCGGAACAGGTCCCAGGTGCCGCCGATCGCCTTGCGCCGCTCCAGCAGACCCACGCGCTTGGTGGGGCATTCCATCTGCAGATGGCAGGCCATGCTGATGCCGGACAGGCCGGCACCGATGATCAGTACGTCGAAATTTGTCTCCATGCGCTTCTGCCTCTAAGGGTCGATGTGATGCAGGGAGTATTCCCGCCCACCCTCCTCGCTTCTTGACATTGCGAGACTCATGTTTGACATTTCGAGACATGACAGACATGGTGCGGGCGAGCGGACTGCGGGGATACGCGGCCCTCATGCGAGGCTTGGGTGCCGACCCGTTGCCCCTGTTGCAGCGATACCGGATTCCATCGGACTCGCTGAAAGACGATGACGCGCTGCTGTCTCTGCGTTCCTGCGTCCATCTTCTCGAGGCCAGCGCCGTCGAGACGGGCTGCGCGGATTTGGGCTTGCGCCTTGCGCAAGTGCAGGACGTCAGCATCCTTGGTCCCCTCGGCATCGTTCTACAGAACGCGCCCACCGTCAGGGAGGCCATGGACTACGCTTCTCGCCACTTGTTCGTACACAGCCCTGGGCTGGTGATGGGCATTCATGACGACAGTTCGCTGATCGAAGGGGCCGCGGAGATGACTCTGGAGATCCGGCTCGCCAGGCTGCCGGCGCAACGTCAGACGATCGATCTGTGCCTCGGCGACATGCACCACATCACCCGCCTGCTCGCGGGCCAGCAGTACCATCTGCGCGCGGTCGCGCTGCCGCACACGCCCGTCGCGCCGCATTCCGTCTACGAGCGATTCTTCGGTGCGCCCGTATTCATCGAGCAGCCGCATGCCGCCCTGCACGTCAGTCGCGAATCCCTGCGCGCCGACCTGCGGGGAGCGAACCCTGCATTGCGGAAGATCACGGAAGACTATTTGGCGAGGCACTTTCGAGTCCCGGGCGAAAGCGTTTCGGCCCGTGTTCGCCTGGCATTGCGCCATATCCTAGGCACCCCGCAAGGCAGCAAGACCGATGTCGCAGCCCTGCTTGCTATCCATCCACGCACCCTGCAGCGTCACCTTGCCGCCGAACGCACCACCTTCGAGCTCATTCGCGAAGAAGTGCGCAAGGAGGCCGCCATGCACTATCTGCGCGAGACGAAGATTCCGCTGGGCCAACTCGCGGACCTCCTCGGCTTCTCGGAACAGTCGGCGATGACGCGATCTTGCCGGCGCTGGTTCGGCGTTCCGCCCTCGGCATTGCGCCAGGACGCGATCAGCGTCGCCGGCGCCAGCGCCGCAGTAGAGCGACAAGAGCGACGACTCCCGCGATGATGGCGCCGTTCCGCAGCGCCGCGCGACCGCCGGGGCGGATCCCTACGATGACATCAGTCCCGTCCGACAAACCGACGTCTCGCGATGAGGACGATGGGAGTTTTTTTGGACCGCGGCGGATGCCGCATGCTCAACTTCAGGAGACACGAAATGACCAGCAAGAACACGATCTGTCTGTGGTACGACGGCACCGCCCTTGACGCCGCGAACTTCTACGCCAAGACATTCCCCGATAGCGCTGTCGGCGCCGTCCACCGCGCACCGGGCGACTATCCCGACGGCAAGCAGGGCGATGTCCTTCTGGTCGAGTTCACGGTCGCCGGCATTCCCTGCGTCGGACTGAACGGCGGCCCGCATTTCAAGCACAGCGAGGCCTTCTCTTTTCAGATCGCGACCGACGACCAGGCCGAGACCGACCGCTTGTGGAACGCGATCGTCGGCAATGGCGGCCAGGAAAGCGAGTGCGGCTGGTGCAAGGACCGTTGGGGGCTGTCTTGGCAGATCACCCCTCGCATTCTCATCACGTCACTGTCCGATCCCGATCGCGCGGCGTCCAAGCGCGTGTTCGACGCGATGATGACCATGAAGAAGATCGACATCGCCACACTGGAGGCGGCGCGGCGGGGCTGAGGCCTTTAAACACCCTGTCTAGTACTCAAGGCCACGCCGGCGGATGACTCCCCGGCGGCATCGACGGGCGCGGCCACGCGGCCGGCGTGCGCGAAAGCTGCGCGCTGTGCCTGAATCCGCTCAATTCGCCGAAGCCCGATGCGGAGGTTTCCAGATACGGCGTCTTGTCGGGCACCTGGATCCGGAATCCGTCCGCCGCCCGACCCAGGCCGCGCAGCCAATGCCCCGTTTGCGCCAGCGACACTTGCACGTGCCAACTGCCGCCTTCGCGCTGCTGGCGCCATAGCGCAGCGGCTGCGCCCATCGCGATCAGGTAGCCCGTCGCCTCGTCGAGGATCTGCATCGGCAAGGGCCTTGGCTTGCCGCCGCCGACCGCTTCGCCCTCGGCATGGTTGAAGCCCATGGCCGTCTGCACGAGTGAATCGAAGCCCCGGCGTGCAGCCCATGGGCCGAGTGTTCCGTAAGCCGACAGCGAAACGTAGGCGATGCCTGGCCGGGCGCGCGCCGCATCCTCGGGACCGAAGCCCAGCGACGCGATGCCGCCCGGACGATAGCCCTGGATGAACACGTGCGCATCCTTCAGCAGTCGGCCGAGCGCATCGCGGCCCGCCTCGCTGCCCAGGTCGACATGCGTCGAAAGCTTACCGCGGCTCGTATCCGCGATCGCCTCGATGTTCGGCAGATGGGGCGAGTTGACCAGCATCACATCCGCGCCGTAGGCCGCGAGAGCGCGCCCGCCCACCGGGCCGGCGAGGATGCGCGTGAGATCGAGCACACGCACGCCGGACAGCGGCCGCGCATCCGCGCCCAGGGGCGGCAGCGCGTGGGGCGGTGCATCGCCGATGCGTTCGATGGTGAACAAGGGCTGCGACACCAGCGCCCTGCCCTGCGGCGTGGCATCCCAGTCGTCGAAGCGCCGCAGTGCGGTCGCGACCAAGCCCTTGGCAGCCGCCGCGTCTTCGAAGTCCTGCGACTTCCACGTCTGCATTGCGGCCTCGGCATCGGCGCGCTGCGCGGTGGCCGGGTCGAGCCCCAGCAGCCGCAGCGCACCGTCGCGGTGGTGCGCGAAGTTGGCATGAATGCGCACCCAGCCATCGGCAGTGCGATAGAGGCCCGAGAACGGATCCCACAGATCGGGCACCCGTCCGTCGATGCTGAACCAACCCGTGCATTCGAGCGCCGCATGCAGCATGTCGACGTCGACCTGCTGCCGCGGCGCGCCGCGCGCATGGCCCAGTTCGCAGGCCGCAAGTGCAGCGGCGGCAATGGCGCTCTGCGCCGCGGCGCCCACCGCGAACGACGAAGGCAATACGGGGTCCGCGCCGCTGAGCCGCGCGAATGCCAACGCATCGATCGGCAGGCCTGCCTGCCGCCAGATATCTTTCAGGACTTCGATCGCATCCATGTCGTGCTCTCCAAAAAGAAAAAGGCAGGGCTCGTTCGCACGACCCTGCCCCTGCGCGCTAGAGAGCGCCTCTCATGACTGTTGCTGTTACTGGATCAGCTTGGGGCCGGTCTTCGACTGCAGCATCTCGAAGCTCACTCCCGGCGCGAGTTCGACGACCTTCAGGCCCTCGGGCACCACGTCCATCACGGCCAGGTCGGTGATGATGCGATCGACCACGCCCACGCCCGTCAACGGCAGCGTGCACTTGTCGAGGATCTTGAGGTCTTCGGTGCCGTCCTTCTTCCGGGCGACGTGTTCCATCAGCACGATCACGCGCTTCACGCCGGCGACGAGATCCATCGCGCCGCCCATGCCCTTGACCATCTTGCCGGGGATCATCCAGTTGGCGAGGTCGCCCTTGCTGCTGACCTGCATCGCGCCGAGGATCGACAGGTTGATCTTGCCGCCGCGGATCATCGCGAAGCTGTCATGGCTGCCGAAGATGGCGGAGCCGGGAATGGTCGTCACGGTTTGCTTGCCGGCGTTGATGAGGTCGGCGTCGACCTGGTCTTCGGTCGGGAACGGGCCGATGCCCAGCATGCCGTTCTCGCTCTGCAGCCACACTTCCTTGTCGCCGACGAAGTTCGCGACGAGCGTGGGGATGCCGATGCCGAGGTTGACGTAGAAGCCGTCTTCGAGTTCTTGCGCCGCGCGTGCGGCCATCTGGTCTTGGGTCCAGGGCATTTCAGGCTCCTTTGTTCTTGATGGGGGCCGGAACGTCGCTGCCGGCTGCGGCCTGCGCAATCGCTGCCTGCGCCTGGACCTTGGCGGCCACGGCGTCGACCGGCGCCTCGGCGCTCACGGTGCGCTTCTCGATGCGCTTCTCGGGCGTGCTGTTGAGCACGATGCGATGCACGTAGATGCCCGGCAGATGGATGTCGTCCGGTGCGATCTCACCGACCTCGACGATCTTCTCGACCTCGACGATGCAGATCTTGCCGGCCATCGCCGCAGCGGGGTTGAAGTTGCGCGCCGTCAGGCGGAAGCGCAGGTTGCCCGACTTGTCGGCGACGTCGGCCTTGACCAGTGCCACGTCAGGCACGAGCGAGCGTTCCATCACGTAGGTCTCGCCGTCGAATTCGCGAAGCTCCTTGCCCTCGGCCACCTGCGTGCCGACACCGGTCTTGGTGAAGAAGGCCGGGATGCCCGCACCGCCCGCGCGCAGCTTTTCGGCCAGCGTGCCCTGGGGCGTGAATTCGAGCTCCAGTTCGCCCGCGAGGTACTGGCGCTCGAACTCCTTGTTCTCGCCCACGTAGCTCGCGATCATCTTCTTGATCTGGCGCGTCCCGAGCAGCCTGCCGAGGCCGAAGCCGTCGACGCCGGCGTTGTTGGAGATGCAGGTGAGGTTCTTGACGCCGGAGTCGTGCAGTGCATCGATCAGCGCTTCGGGAATGCCGCAGAGGCCGAAGCCGCCGACGGCGAGTGTCTGGCCGTCGGCCACGACGCCCTTGAGCGCCGCGTCGGCGGAGGGGTAGATCTTGTTCGCCATGGTTCCTCGTTCGATGGTGGTGGTGGTGGTTGAATCTGAGCTTTCGACGATACTACGTATATGCATACGTAGTATTTCGTAATGGAGACACCCGACAAGGAATTGCAGACCATCGACTACCGGCTCGCCTTCGAACTCGCGCCGGTGGGCATGGTGCTTTCCAGTCACCGCAACATCATCGACTGCAATGCGCGTCTGTGCGAGATGTTCGGCACCACGCGCGATGCGCTGATCGGCCAATCCTTTCAGGTGCTGTACCCGAGCGTCGTCGAATTCGAGCGGATCGGCAAGCGGATGGAGCCCATCCTGAACACGAGCGGGCGCTATGCCGACAACCGGATGATGAAAAGGCTGGGCAACCTGCACGGCGCCTTTGCCGGCGAGACCTTCTGGTGCCACGTGAGCGGCCAGGCCCTCAACCGCGAAGCGCCGCACGAGGCAGGCATCTGGACCTTCGAGGACCTGGGCTCGCGGCGCTCCGGCAAGGCCGAACTCACGCCGCGCGAGCGCGAGGTCGCGGCACAGGTGATGCAGGGCCGGACATCGAAGGAAATCGGCAAGGCGCTCGCCATCAGCCACCGCACGGTCGAGATCCATCGCGCGCGGCTGATGCGCAAATACGCGGCGGCGACCACCGCGGAACTGGTGCAAAAGCTGATCGCGGGATAGATTGCGGCCAACGATGGCCTCCTCCGACGACCCCGGCAAACCACACCACCGCGCGCGCGGCTTCCAGAACAACTACATCGAGTTCCAGCCGAAGAGCCTTTCGGAACTCCTGCGCTGGCGCAGGGATGCGATCCGCAATCATCTGCCGCCCCCTCCTCTCGCGCCCACGCCGAGGGTGCCGCCCGACCTCTCATGGCTGCGCACCAACGCGGGCGCAGGCGCCGAAATGGTGCCGGCCATCAACTGGGTCGGCCACGCGACGGTGCTGGCCCAGATGGGCGGGCTCACGGCGCTGACCGATCCGATGTTCTCGCAGCGGGCCTCGCCCGTGCCGCTGTTCGGCCCGAAGCGGCAGACGCCGCCCGGCATCCCGCTGGCAGACCTGCCGCACGTGGACCTGGTGCTGGTGTCGCACAACCACTACGACCATCTCGACCTGCCTTCTGTGGCCGCGCTGAACCGGCAGCCCGGCGGCCCGCCGCTCTTCGTCGTTCCGCTGGGCCTCAAGGCGTGGATGGCTTCGCACGACATTCGCAACGTGGTGGAGCTGGACTGGTGGGATCGCCATCGCGTACCGGGACCGCAAGGCGCCGTCGAAGTGGCGCTCGTACCCGCGCAGCACTGGTCGTCGCGAAGCCCGACCGACGCCATGGCGACACTGTGGGGCGGCTTTGTCGTGATCGCGCCGGATTGCCATTTGCTCTTCACCGGCGACACGGGCTATTCGCGCGACTTCGCCGACATCCGCAGGCACTTCGCCGATCGGCAGACGCCCGAGCATGGCGGCGGCTTCGACATCGCGCTGATCCCCATCGGTGCCTACGCACCGCGCTGGTTCATGCAGACGCAACACGTGGACGTCGAGGAAGCGCTTCGAATCCACGGCGATGTCGGTGCCAAGCGGTCGCTCGGCATCCACTGGGGCGTTTTCAACCTGACCGACGAGGCACTGGACGAGCCGCCGAGAAAGCTGGCGGAACTGCGCGACGCACGGGGTATGTCGGAAGACCAGTTTTTCGTCCTTGCCATCGGCGAGACACTTGAACTCGCGCCGCGAACGCCGGGCGGCGTTGGATCGACGGGAACGTAGGTCCAAAATGGCGCTGCTTCCGTCTCCGTGTAAGACATTCGTTCCCAGCAATGATGAACATGGCCGATCCGGACCCGTCGTACTCAGTGCCCTGCATGCATTGCGCTGCGCTGTTGCAGCATGGGGTCCGGATTTGTCCGTTCTGTGGCAAGGATCAGTCCGCCGTCCTCGACATTCCTGACGCGAAGCCGACTTCCGAGCCCGAGCGCGCTCCTTCCGGGGGCACTTCACGGGCGCCCATGGACGTGGTGGACTTCGCCGACACCGTGCAGCCGGAACAGCACGAGTCGCTTGGCTATCCCATCCCGACGACCGCTGCGGCCAACGACGAGTCAGACCCCGAGATCGGCCTCGTTCGCCCTGGCGCTTTCTGGCAGGAGGAAGTACTCGGAGATGGCAGCAGCCGCAGGCATTGGGCGGGCAGTTCCATCCTGCCGATTCGCCTCGTCATCAGCGTCCTGGCGGCGGGGGCACTGGTCGGGATCGCCCTGTTGATCGACAACCTGTATCTTGACAACGAAAGCGAGGCCGGCAGGCAGCGGGAGTTCAAGGCGAATGTGGAGCAGGTGCAGAGCGCCTTGAACCGTGGCGACTTCGGCGTCGCGGCGCGCGTGCTCGAGGAACTCGAGACCGACCACGCAGACGACCCCGGCGTGGAGGCCTTGAGAGACGCGTTCGATCGGCGACTGCAGGAGCAATCCAAGCGTGAACAGCTCCGCGACGCGGCGCAGAAGGCATCGAAGGCGATCGGAATTTCCGGGCCGGTCACGCCGCCGCCTCAGGTCCAGGTCCAGAGCCCGGTCCCGCCGCAACGTCGAGATTCCGCCCAGGAAGCGATCAAGGCGCTCGGACTCGGCGAGCCCGCCAAGCCGCAAGCCCCAGCAGCCCCAGCCCCAGCCCCAGCCGCAGCCCAAACCCCGACCCCACCGCCCCCCGAGCCAAAGGGAAACGACTGCAGTGGAACGCTTGCGGCGCTGGCTCTATGCCAGAAGTGACGAGAACAACCCATTAACTTCAATGGAGAGCCAGCATGCCCATCAGATCCCTACTGACCGCGCTGATGTTGATGGTCTTCGTGTCGTCAGGCTTTGCGCAGACCCGGGCGCAGTACAAGATCGTCACCGCATCGAAAACCGGCACCTACATCCAGATCGGCAATGACATCGCCAAGTATGTCGCCGAGCCTGCCGGCATCGACCTCGAAGTCCTCGAGTCGAAGGGCTCCGCCGAGAACATCTCTCGCATGCGCTTCGAGCCCGGCGTGAAGCTGGCCCTGGTGCAGTCCGACGTCTACCAGGCCTTCCTGGACGAGGCGAAGGCGGGCAACGCCGATGCGGGCAACATCATCCGCCCGCTGCGACTCATCATGCCGCTGTACGACGAGGAGATCTATTTCGTCGCCCGCGCCGACGCGCCGATCAATTCCATCCACGAGATCAAGAACAAGAAGATCAGCGTCGGACCCTTGGGCAGCGGCACGGCGCTCACCTCCAAGACGCTCTACAACCTGATGTTCGGAGAGCCGATGCCGGCGGCCAACACCGAGTATCTGGGCAACGAGGATGCGCTCGTCAAGCTCACGGTCGACAAGACGATCGATGTCGCGATCATCGTCGCCGGGCAGCCGGCCAAGCTGTTCGCGGACATGAAGCCGGAGGCGCGCAACTACATCAAGATCCTGAAGCTGGACGATGCGGCGCCGGAAACGGCGCGCGCGAAGAAGACCTACTTTCCCGCCGTGATACGCACCAGCAGCTACCCCTCATGGCTCACGGCCGACATCCCCACCCTGACGGTGAAGGCCTACCTGGTCACCTACGACTACAACCTGCAGTCCACCGTCGGGAATCTCGTCCGCTTTGCGGATTCGCTGTGCACGAATTTCGACAAGCTCCAGGCCAACGGCCATCCCAAGTGGAAGCAGGTGAAACTGGAACTGCCTCCCCTCAGCCAGGGGTGGCGCTACTACGCGCCCATGGAAAAGAGAATGCGCGCCTGCATCTCCGGCCAGGCGGCCACGGCCTCCGCCGCGCGGTCGACGAGCACCCGGGCGCAACCTGCGGCGCCGAGACCTTGCACGGATCAGGAGGTGGTGCTCGGGATCTGCCGGAAGTAGCCTCAGGCGCGTGCTGCCACCACCGCTGCGCGCGGACGCAGCGTTGCCATCACGAGGTAGACACCGCCGCCGATCACCACGCCGAAGAACCAGCCGTAGATGTTCCACCAGGCCGGCAGCAAGCTGGTGAAGTTGGGCAGGAACGTGGAGAACACGCTGCCGATGCCCGCAGCCACCAGGGCGTTGATGTTCCAGCCGCCCTCATAGCGGTACTCGCCGTGCTCCTGGTACAGCGCAGGCACGTTGATGTTGGCCTTGGCCACGAGGTAGTAGTCGACCAGGATGACGCCCAGCAACGGCCCCATGGTGGAACCGATGGCGTTGACGAAGTGCGCGGCGTTTCCTTCCCAGGGCGCAAACGGATAGAGCACCAGGGCAATCGTCGCTGCGATGAGGCCGCCCTTCTTGAAGCTGATCTGCCGGGGGAAGGTATTGGAGATATCGAACGCCGCCGATACGAAGTTGGCCACAACGTTGATGCCGAGCGTGGCCACCGCGAAGGTGATCGCGGCCACGAGCGCCAGCACCCAGCTGTCGAACTTCGCCGAGATCTGCTCGGGATGGAGCAGCACCTCGCCGTAGACCTTGAAGGCCGCGAGCGTGGTGACACCGGCGACAAGCGAGAACGCGACCAGGTTGATCGGCAGGCCCCAGAGGTTGCCCTTCCTCACGGCGTCCTTGTTCTTGGCATAGCGCGAGAAGTCGCAGAAGTTGAGGTAGAGCGCCGCGAAGTACGTGATCCATGTCGCGCCGACCGCCATCAGCGCCCAGAACGAGCCCGGCTCGCCGGGGACGCCGGCGTCCTGCGTCTTCTGGATCAGAGAATCCATCGGGATGCCGTGATCGAACGAGATTCCCCCGGCCTTGATGCACAGCCCGACCGCGAGCAGCAGCATGGCGCCCCAGACGGCCGGACCTGCCCAATCCTGGAACCGGCGAACGGTCTCCATGCCCTTCTGGATGATGAGCAGTTGCAGCCCCCAGATCACGAGGTAACAGATCACCTCCAGCCCCGAGTGGCCAAGGACATGCGTGCCCTTGTGGAACGCGAGCATGGCGTCGCTGCGGATCAGCAGCGCGACCACGGCACCCGAGGCCGCCGCGGTCTGCGCGCCGTACCAGAAGCAGGCGACCACCGCCCGCACCATCGCCGCGAGATTCGCACCCCAGACGCCGAATGAGGCGCGCGCGAGCACCGGATAGGGCACGCCTGTCTTTTCGCCGGCATAGCCGATCAGGTTCATCAGCCCGAAGATCACCAGCGAACTGAGTCCGATCGCGAGCAGGAAGTTGGTAAAGCTGCCGCACAGCAGGAACAGGCTGGCCGCCAGGTAGTAGCCCCAGAGGCTGTGAACGTCGGAAGTCCACACGTTGAAGATGCTGAAGGCACCCCAGTTTCGCTCCTTCGCGGGCGCCAGGTCTTCGTTGTAGAGGCCGGGAGACGGATTGCGAATTTCCATGGAAACCTCCTGTTCTGGCTGTGATTGGAGTGCAAGCCGATAGCCGATACACCTCGCATCATGCGACGTAGATGCCGGTTTTCCCAGGGGGTTGCTCAACCTGCCTTGCGAAAAGTGAGGTTGATGCGGCACGCCCCCATGAACGGATGGGCGCCCTCCTTCAACGGCAGCACGCCGTGGTAGTGCAAGCGCGCCGGCCCGCCCCAGATCACCACATCGCCATGACCGAGCGGCACGCGACGGGCCTTGTCAGTACGCTTCGGGCCACCGAACAGGAACACCACCGGAATGCCGAGCGACACGGAGACGATGGGCTGGCTGAAGTCGCGCTCGTTGCGGTCCTGATGCAGTGAAAGGCGCGTGCCCGGCTCGTAGCGGTTGACCAGGCATGCATCAGGCACGAAGTCCTGGAATCCGGCCTGCGAAGCCGCGTCGGCAGCCAGCCGCGTGAATGCGCCCGGCATGCGCGGCCAAGGGTGCTCGCTGTCGGGGTCGATCGCGTCATAACGGTAGCCCGTCCGATCGGTCACCCAGCCCAGCTCGCCGCAATTGGTCATCGCCACCGACATGCGGAAGCCACCCGGCGTGACCATGTGACGCAGCGGCGCCCGCTCAATCACCTGTTGAATGGCGGCGAGCAGCTCGGTCTCCCGGGTCTTGGCGAAGCGCCGCAAGACGACCGCGCCCGGCTCCAGGGGCTCCAGCGCGGGCAGCTCGGATTCAGCGGCGTCTTCGAACAAGTCCAGCGTCATGGGAGCCCTTGTCCTCACGCAGCGTCGTGAAAGATGATGCCTGCCGTATGGCGCCGCCCTGACCGAACCCGGCTCACGCCGTGGCGCAGGTTGACCCGATACGCCCCACGCGTGCCTTGCACCGGCCGGTGGTGCACCGCGATCACCGCCGCGTCGCCCTGCCGCAGCGGCAACACCATCGGCCGCGACTGCATCCGCGGCCGCTGCTCGGTCATCACGAACTCGCCGCCGGTGAAATCGCGACCGGGCTCCGACAGCAGGATCACGAGCTGCAGCGGAAAGACATGCTCGCCGTAAAGGTCCTGGTGCAAGCAGTTGTAGTCGTCAGGGCCGTATTGCAGCAACAGCGGCGTCGGGCGCATCTGGCCATCCGCATGGCAGCGCGCGATGAAATCTGCATGCACCTGCGGATAGCGCGCGTCGATCCCCATGACCTCGTTCCAGCGATTCGCGATCGGCGCAAGATGGGGATAGAACAGCGCGCGCAAGTCGCCGACGAGGTCCGGCAACGGATAGGCGAAGTACTTGTATTCCCCGCGGCCGAAGCCGTGCCGTTCCATCACGACGCGGCTGCGAAACAGCGTGTCGGCCGCATACAGCGCGGCGAGCGATTCGCACTCGGACGGGGTGAGCAGACCCTGGATCACGGCATTGCCCTGATCGTCCAGATCGTCGCTCACCTGTGCCCAATCGATCGCCGCCACGCGCGTGCCGGTTTCGTCGCGCACCGGCGATTGGTCCCGCGCGTTCATGCCGACTCTGCCTCCCGCTGAAGCAAGGCGCTCTTGCGCTCCACGCCCCAACGGTAGCCCGAGAGGCTGCCGTCGCTGCGAACCACCCGATGGCATGGGATCGCCACCGCCAGCGCGTTGGCGCCGCAGGCCTGTGCCACCGCACGCACCGACTTCGGCGCGCCGATGCGCTGCGCGATGTCGCTGTAGCTCGCGGTCTTGCCGGCCGGAATCTCGCGCAACGCCTGCCAGACGCGCTGCTGAAAGGCCGTGCCGCGCACGTCGAGCGGGAGGTCGAGCCCCACGCCCGGCGCCTCGACGAAGCCGACCACCTTCGCGACCAGCGCTTCGAACTCCGCGTCGCCGCCAATCAGTCGAGCCCGCGGAAACTGGTCCTGCAGATCGCGCGCCAAGGTTTCGGGGTCATCGCCCAATGCGATCGCGCAGATACCGCGGTCGCTTTGCGCAACCAGGATCGCGCCCAGCGCACATTGGCCGATGGCGAAGCGAATGTCCGTGTCGGCGCCGCCCGCCCTCCACGCCGTCGGCGTCATGCCCAGCATCTCGTTCGAGCTCGCGTAGAAACGGCCGTTCGAGTTGTAGCCGGCGTCGTAGATCGCGTCGGTCACGGTGTCGCTGCGCAGCAGTTCTCGCCGGACCCGGCTCGCGCGATGCGCCGCGGCGTAGGCCTTGGGCGTGACGCCGGTCACTTCCTTGAAGAGCCGATGAAAGTGCGAACTGCTGAGACCCGCCCGCTCTGCAAGCTCGTCCAGCGTCGGCGTCTGCTCTGCGCTTTCGATGAAGCGGCACTGCTCGGCCACCATCGCCGCGTGTTGCGCGGCCTGTGCAGGCGCGTCCGGCTTGCAGCGCCTGCAGGGACGAAAGCCTGCACGCTCGGCGTCGGCCGCCGTCGCATGAAAGGTCACGTTCTCGGGGCGGGCCTGGCGCGCCCCGCAGGAAGGCCGGCAATACACGCCGGTCGTACGGACCGAATAGAAGAAGCTGCCGTCCGCCGATGCATCGCGGGCCATCACGGCTGTCCAGCGCGGGTCGCTGACGGTGGCGAGGGCCCGCATCTCGTTGGGATTGCGCATGTTCATTTGCATCCTTCAGTCATGTCGTTGTCGATGCGTCCACTGTAGGGATCGATGGCCGGCGAGGCACTCCGGCTCTTGCTTTCGAATTCGATCGTAGGACGATACCGACATCGGCGTGCTTTCTTCAGCCCTCGGCCTACGGGGTCGATCTCGGAGCCTCGTTACCATTTGGGCCACATGATCGATCGTCGTTCACTCCTCACCGCCGGCAGTGCCTCCATGGTGCTCGCCGCCCTCGGCATTCCCGCCGAAGCACTCGCCGCCGCCGGGCTCAAGCTGAGCGAGCCCCGGCCCTTCTCCTTCGAACGTCTTGTTGCATTCGCAAAGTCGCTCGGCGCCAAGCCCTACGTCACGGACAAGTCCCTGCCTGCCGACGTGCTCGAGCGCATCGACTACGACGCGCACGGCAAGATCAAGTTCAACACCGACAACGCGCTGTTCCGGGATGGGCCGGGCCAGTTTCCGGTGACCTTCTTCCATCTCGGCCGCTTCTTCCAGGTTCCGGTTCACATGTACGTCCTGGAGAACGCGAGCGGCGACGGCTTTGCCCGCGAGATCGTCTACGACAGCGCCTACTTCACGATGCCTGCCGACAGCCCGGCGCGCCAGTTGCCGGACGGCGCAGGCTTCGCGGGCTTCCGCCTGCAGGAAAGCCGCCTCGGCGACCAGAAGAAGCTCCCGTGGCAGACGAACGATTGGGCGGCTTTCCTGGGCGCCTCGTACTTTCGCGCGATCGGCGAGCTCTACCAGTACGGCCTGTCCGCGCGCGGCATCGCGCTCGATGCGGCCATGCCCGACCGGGCCGAGGAGTTTCCGACCTTCACGCGCTTCTACTTCGAGCCGCCCGCGACGGACAGCGCGAACTCGATGACCATCTACGCGCTGCTCGAAGGGCCCAGCATCACCGGCGCCTACAAGTTCGTGCTCCAGCGCGACAAGGCGGTGCTGATGGAGATCGATGCGCGGCTCTTCCTGCGTCGCGACGTGGGCCGCTTCGGCCTGACGCCGCTGACTTCGATGTACTGGTATTCCGAAACGGTGAAGCCCACCGGCATCGACTGGCGGCCCGAGGTGCACGACTCCGACGGTTTGGCCATGTGGAACGGGGCCGGCGAGCGCATCTGGCGTCCGCTGAACAACCCCACGCAAACCCGCGCGTCGGCCTTCAGCGACACCAACCCGCGCGGGTTCGGGCTGCTCCAGCGCGACCGCTTGTTCGATCACTACCAGGACGGCGTCTACTACGACAAGCGCCCAAGCCTCTGGGTCGAGCCGCTCGGCAATTGGGGCGAAGGCACCGTGCAACTCATCGAGATCCCGACCGACGACGAGATCCACGACAACGTCCTCGCCTGCTGGGTGCCCAAGGCGCCGGCCACGGCGGGATCGAGCTACAACCTCAAGTACCGGCTGCACTGGGCGGCCGACGAGCCCTTTCCGTCGCCGCTCGCGCGCGTTGCGGCGACGCGCATCGGCCGCGGCGGACAGCCCGGCCAGCCAAGGCCGGCGGGCGTACGCAAGTTCATGGTCGAGTTCATCGGCAAGCCGCTGGAGTCATTGCCTTTCGGCACCAAGCCCGAACTGGTGCTGACGGCCTCGCGCGGCAAGTTCTCGTACATCTTTGCCGAAGCCGTGCCGAACGGCGTGCCGGGGCACTGGCGGGCGCAGTTCGATTTCACGGCTGAGGGGACAGAGCCCGTTGACATGCGGCTCTTCCTGAAGAACGGCGATCAGACGTTGTCCGAAACCTGGCTCTACCAGTTCCAGCCGTTCTAGCTGTTGCTCGCCCCCAGGTTGGCTCACTTCGTGTAGCCGCCCACCCCCTGCCGGGGGCAATACCGGCGGCCCGGCGAAGCCGGTTCCGCGGTATTTCTGGAATAAGGGATCAACGGCCCTTGATGGAAATTAGCTCGATCTCGAAATTGAGGGTGGCATTCGGCGGAATCACGCCGCCAGCGCCGCGGGTGCCGTAGGCGATGGCGGGCGGGCAGGTCAGCTTGGCCTTGCCGCCGACCTTCATCAACTGCACGCCTTCGGTCCAGCAGGGAATGACACCGCTCAGCGGGAACTCGGCGGGCTCGCCGCGCTTGTAGGAGCTGTCGAACTCCTTGCCGTCCGGGAATGTGCCGCGGTAGTTCACCTTCACCGTGTCGGTCGCCGCCGGCGACGGTCCCTTGCCGTCCACCAGCGACTGGAAGATCAGGCCGCTCGGCTTGGTGACGGGCGCCGATTGCGCGAAAGCTGCAGGCAGGCAGAACATCGAAACGGCGGTTGCAACAAGAATGGATCGCACGATATACCCTTGGTCGAATGAATGAACGGGCTCATTATTGCCGGGTGGCCCAGCCTACTTGCCCACTTTGGCATCGCTCTTGCACTTGACACACCATGCGCTACCGAACCACGATCGATTCGCAGGTCTTCGACTTCGTCGACCTGAAGCAGGTCATGGCCTTCGCGAGCCCGGCGCGCTCCGGCGACTATCTCGCCCAGATCGCCGCCGCCACCGCGCAACAACGCATGGCCGCGCGCCATGTGCTGGCGGAGACGCCGCTGAAACAGTTCCTCACCGAAGCGCTGGTGCCCTACGAGGACGACAACGTCACGCGGCTCATCATCGACGGGCACGATGCGCAGGCCTTCGCGCCGGTATCGCACCACACCGTCGGCGATTTTCGAAACTGGCTCTTGTCCGAACACGCGAGCACCGAATCGCTGACTGCCCTCGCGCCCGGACTCACGCCGGAAATGGTGGCCGCGGTGTCGAAGCTCATGCGCAACCAGGACCTCGTCGCGGTCGCGCGCAAATGCACCGTGGTCACGCGGTTCCGCGACACCATCGGCCTGCCCGGCCACCTCTCGGTGCGGCTGCAGCCCAATCACCCGACCGATGATCTTCACGGCGTGGCTGCGTCCATCCTCGACGGCCTGCTCATGGGGGCCGGCGACGCGGTGATCGGCATCAATCCGGCATCCGACAGCATGCCGGTGCTGGGCGACTTGCTGCGCATGCTCGACGAGGTGATCCAGCGCTTCGAGATCCCGACGCAAAGCTGCGTGCTGACCCATGTCACCCACACGTTGAAGCTGGCCGAATCCGGCGCGCCGGTCGACCTCGTGTTCCAATCGATCGGCGGCACCGAGAAAACCAATCGCTCCTTCGGCGTGACGCCCGAACTGCTCGACGAAGCGTATGCCGCCGCGCTGGCGATGAAGCGCGGGACGGTCGGAAGCAACGTCATGTACTTCGAAACCGGCCAGGGCAGCGCGCTGTCTGCCAATGCCAATTTCGGCGTCGACCAGCAGACCTGCGAGGCCCGCGCCTATGCGCTCGCACGGCGCTACAAGCCGCTGCTGATCAACACAGTGGTCGGCTTCATCGGGCCGGAATACCTCTACGACGGCAAGCAGATCATCCGGGCGGGCCTGGAGGATCACTTCTGCGGCAAGCTGCTCGGCCTGCCGCTGGGCTGCGACGTCTGCTACACCAACCACGCCGAAGCCGATCAGGACGACATGGACACGCTGCTGGTGCTGCTCGGCACCGCGGGCATCAACTTCATCATGGGCGTGCCGGGCGCGGACGACGTGATGCTCAACTACCAGAGCACCTCGTTCCATGACGCGCTTTTCATGCGCGAGACCATGGGCCTGAAACGCGCACCCGAGTTCGAAGCGTGGCTGCAGCGCATGCAGATCACCGATACGGCGGGTCGGCTCCAGCCGCCCTCTTCCAACCACCTGCTCGCCGACATGCACGCACTGAACGCCCTCGCCGGATGAAGAACGACCCGGTCAACCCAAGTCCATGGAGCGACTGGCGCAAGGCGACGCCGGCGCGGGTCGCGCTCGGCCGGGCCGGCGCGGGCATGCCGACCGACGAAGTGCTGCGCTTCGGATGGGCGCATGCAATGGCGCGCGACGCGATCCACGCCGCGCTCGATGTCGAAGCGCTGGCAGCATCGCTGGATGCCCAGGGCTGGGAGACCGCCCAAGTGCGCAGCCGCGCGACCGATCGAACGACCTATCTGCGCCGCCCCGACCTCGGCCGACAGCTCGACAGCGGCGATGCATCGCGCATGCGCTCGCTGGCTGGCTCGCCGACGGACATTTGCATCGTGATCGGCGACGGCTTGTCCTCGCTCGCCATCGATCGGCATGCGGTCCCGCTGCTGGCAGCGTTTCGGCAGCAGTTGCCGCCGACCCTCTCGCTCACGCCGATCGTGATCGCTTCGCAAGCGCGCGTGGCCCTGGCGGACGAGATCGCGGAAGACCTTGGCGCCCGCTTGTCGATCATGCTGATCGGCGAGCGCCCGGGCCTTAGTTCGCCCGACAGCTTGGGGGTCTACATCACTTACGCGCCACGCCGTGGGCGACACGACGCCGAGCGCAATTGCATCTCGAACATACGGCCCGAGGGACTTGGGTATGCCGCGGCCGCATTCAAGCTCGCGTGGCTTGTACGCGAATCGCTGCGACGCGGGCTGACCGGCATCGAGCTGAAGGATGAAAGCCATCTGGCAATGGTCGCAGCGGACGGCGGGCCGTCGACGCTCGGCAACTCCCTATGATCTGGCTCGTTCCCGCTCATCAGGAGACCTCATGACCGAACGCTATCCCCTGGCCGAACTCAAGGATTTGCCCGACGACATCCGCGCCACGATTCTCGAAGTCCAGGAAAAGGCCGGCTTCGTGCCCAACGTGTTCCTCGCGCTCGCGCGGCGACCGGCCGAATGGCGCGCTTTCTTCGCGTACCACGACGCGCTGATGCTGAAAGAGGAAGGGTCGCTGACCAAGGGCGACCGCGAAATGATCGTGACTGCCACGAGCGCGGCCAACCAATGCCTCTATTGCGTGGTGGCGCATGGCGCGCTGCTGCGCATCTACGAGAAGAAGCCGCTGGTTGCCGACCAGGTTGCGGTCAACTGGCGCAAGGCCGACATCACGCCGCGCCAGCATGCGATGCTCGAATTTGCGATGAAGGTCTGCGAGCGTTCACACGAGATCGACGAGAACGACTTCCCGCCGCTGCACGCACACGGCTTCAGCGACGAAGACATCTGGGACATTGCCGCGATCACCGCCTTCTTCGGCCTTTCGAATCGCATGGCCAGCTTCAGCGGCATGCAGCCGAACCCGGAGTTCTATCTGATGGGCCGGCTGCCGCGCGAGAAGAAATAGTTTTGAAGGACGGAGACGTGCGCATATTGCTGGTTGAAGATGACACCGCCCTGGCGAACGCAGTCTGCAGCTATCTCATGGCAAAGGCCTTCGTCGTCGACGTGGCGCCCGGCCTCGCCGAAGCGCGCGCCGCGCTGCTGACGGCGCAGTACGCCGCGGTCCTCCTGGACCTGCACCTGGGCGACGGCGACGGACTTTCCTTGTTGTCGAACGTGCGCGCGTTGCGCGATCGCCCGATCGTGATCGTGCTGACGGCACGGGACCAGGTGACGGACCGCATCCGCGGCCTGGATGCCGGCGCCGACGACTACCTCATCAAGCCCTACGACCCCGCGGAACTGCTCGCGCGCCTGCGGGCCGTCGAGCGCCGGCGCAGCACGAGCAGTTCACCGGTGCTGCGACTCGGCACGCTGGAGATCGACCTCGCCCGCGACCTGGTGCGAAAGGACGGCACACCTGTCACGCTGACACAAAAGGAATGGGCGCTGCTGCGAGTGATGGCCACGCGACCCGATCGCATCCACACGCGCGACAACCTCGCCGACGCACTCTATGGCTTCGGCGACGAGGCCGACAGCAACACGCTCGAGGTGTTCATCAGCCGCCTGCGTCGCAAGCTCGGGCGCAGTCATATCCAGACGCTTCGCGGGCTGGGCTACCGGCTGTCCTTCACCCCTGAAGAAGAGGACGAATGAGTCACGGGTTTCCGCGGACGGCCGGCGTCGGTTTGCTCGACAAGCGCGACTCGCTCGCGGGCCGCCTGACGCGAACACTCATCATCTGGGTCGGCGGTGTCTGGCTGCTGTGCGTGCTCGGCGTGGTCTGGTATGTGGACCGCGAGATCAATCACAACTTCGACAACGAACTGGTGGAAGTCTCGCACCGCATGTTCGCCATGGCCGTGCAGGAACTCGACAGGCTGCAGCAAAGCAGCCCCGACGCAAAGACACCGCTGATCGCGTCTCCCCAGCTTTTCCCGACCTTCGCGGTGAAGTACGAGCTCGTCGATCTGCACGGGCGCGTACTGCTGCGTTCCGTAGAAGCTGCGGACGGCTCTTTCGACGTGCCGCTCGCGCCCGGTTTTGCGAATGCAAAGCGGTGGCGGATCTACACCGTGCGGCACCCGACGCGCGATCTGTTCCTGCAGGTCGCTGATCCGCTGAACGAACGCCGCAGGACGCTCAACCATACGTTGCTCGGGCTGATCATCCCGCTGGGCGCGGTGCTCCCCCTGCTCGCGCTGGTGTTGCGCAACGTGGCACGCACCGAGCTGCGAGCGCTGGAGACACTGGCCAACGAGATCGAGCGGCGCAGCGGCACCGACCTGCGCCCGATCCGTTTGCCGGGCCTGCCCAGGGAGCTTCGGTCGGTCGGCGATCACGTCAATCAGTTGCTCGAACGACTGTCGCAATCGCTCGACGTCGAACGCGCGCTGGCCGCGAATGCTGCGCACGAGCTGCGCACGCCGCTGGCGGCCGCACGACTGCGCCTGCAAACCGCGCTGGAGCACGATCTGAAGCGCGACGAGGTTCTGGCCGCGCTCGAAGCGCTCCAGGTGCTCGGCCAGCGCACCGAAAAGCTGCTGCAGCTTTCAAGGGCCGAATCCGCGGCGTCGCTGACACGCGAGAGGGTCGACCTCGTCCAACTCTCCGGCACCGTGGCGCAGGAGTTCTGGCAGACCCCCGAGGCGAACGAGCGCCTGGCGCTGAAGGTGCCCGACACCGAGCCGCCCGTCGCATGGGGCGACGTCGATGCATTGGCGATTGCGCTGCGCAATCTGGTGGAAAACGCACTGCGGTATGGCCACGGCCGCGTCGTCATCGAGGTGATGGCGCCTTGCACGCTATCGGTACGCGACGCCGGGCCCGGCGTCAGCCTCGAACAATTGCGCACCCTGCAGCAGCGCCATGTCCGGCATGGCCCGGACCGCGCAGGTTACGGCCTCGGACTGTCCATCGTCGCGACCATCGTCGAGAAGCTCGGCGGACGCCTCGACTTGAGTTCACCGCCCGCGGGTGCAGCCACCGGTTTCGAGGCTCGCATCGTCCTGAAGCCGGCTTGAGCGAGGCCACCCTGAAGGCCATCCATCTTTCTATCGATGTGCCTTGACGGATGCGAGGATGCCCAGGACGAACAGCAGCGCGGCGGTCCACTCGCTCGCCTGCGGCCATCGACCGTCCCAGAGGAAGGAATAGAGCAAGGCGAACAGCGTCTCGCTGACGATCAACTGGCCGCAAAGGCTGGCGGACAGCCGCTGGCTGGCGATGTTCCACAGAATGGTCGCGAGCCACGAAGAGCCCACGCCGCCGCCCAGCGCGATGAGCACGAACAGCAGGCCGTCGGGCTGCGCGCGCAAGGTCTGCACATCCGATCCGGCGATCACCCACAGAAGGCAGGCACCCAGGCCGGTTGCGATGCCCAGCCAGTTCGCCCAGTCCGCCGCGTGGACCTCGGGATGGCGTTGCAGCCAGCGCGCGTTGAGCAGGCCGAAGGCGGTCCAACTCGCCATCGCCAGCAGCGAGAGCGCGAGGCCCCATTCGAAACGGCCGCCCTCTTCGCCCGCCTCCGGCCAGGAGCCGGCGATCATCAGCCCGATGCCGCAGGCGGTCAGCAGCAATCCGGGCAGCAGGGCCTGCATGCGAAGTCCCGCCGGCCGACCCAACAGCATCATCCAGACGGGGATGGTCCCGATGATCAGGCTCGGCACGGCAGTGCCAGCCTCCGCGATGCCGAAGGCCAGCAACAGGTAATAGCCGGTGAACCCCAGCACGCTGAGGCCCAGTGCCCAAGCCGCCTGACGGCCGCTCGGCCAGCGCTGCCTGGCCGGCCGCGCTCGAACCGCCAGCGCAGCCACCGCGCCGAACACGACGAAGCGCGCTGCCGTGATGTCCACCATGCCGAAATGGCCGACCATGCGAGGCGCGACGAAGACGAGCCCCCACAGCGCGCCCGCAGCCAGGCCGGCCACGATCCCGACGACCATGCGCGAGCTCAGAGCGCGAATCCGTCGTCGGCCGCGATGACCGCACCATTGACGAAATGGCTCTGCCCACTGGCAAGCAGCACGATCAGTCCATCGAGGTCCTCGGGCTTGCCGACCCGCTTGCGCGGCAGCATGCCCACCAGCTTCTGCCCGCCGTCGGTCACCCAGTGTTCTTCATTGAGTTCGGTGGCGATGTAGCCCGGGCACAAGGCGTTGACATTGATGCCGAAGCGCCCCCATTCGAGCGCCATCGCCTTGGTCATCTGCACCACGGCCGCCTTGCTCATGCAATAGACGCCGATCTGCGGCAGCACCTTGAGCGCGGCGACCGAAGCGATGTTGATGATGCGGCCGCCGATGTAGGTGCCCGGCGCAGCCCCCTTGGCACGCGCGAGCATGCGCTTGCCTATCTCCTGCGCGACGAAGAAGGAGCCCTTGACGTTGGTGTCGAAGATGAAGTCGTAGTCCTCGCTCGACACTTCCTGCAGCCGCTGCGTCCTGCTCACGCCGGAGTTGTTGACGAGGATGTCGATCGGCCCGACTTCGGTCTCGGCGCGAGCCACGGCGGCCTTGATGCTGTCGACATCGGTCACGTCGAGGTCGACCACGTGGGCATCGCCGCCCTCGCCCTCGATGCGCGCACGAAGCTCCTTGAGTTTGTCCGTGCCGCGGCTGGCCAGGACCACCGCGGCACCGGCACGGGCCAGGGTTTTGGCGAACTGCGCGCCGAGGCCGCTCGACGCGCCGGTGACGAAAGCCACCCGGCCGGAAAGATCGATGCTGTAAGCCATGGAGAAGATCCTTTGGAGTCGCCTGCGCGACGGCCCGGGACCCGCGCAACCGCCGCATAAAATGGTCCGGCCCAAGCGGTGCCTCGCACCCCCGAATCATTATCGACGAGACCCACAAAATGACGCACGACGAAATACTTGCCCAGTTCGGCCCCCGAGAAGCCATGGAATACGACGTGGTGGTCGTCGGCGCCGGCCCCGCAGGCCTTTCGACCGCCATTCGCCTGAAGCAACTGGCCGCCTCGCACGGGAAGGAAATCTCGGTCGTCGTGCTCGAAAAGGGCTCGGAGCCCGGTGCGCACATCCTGTCGGGCGCGATCATGGATCCCCGCGCGCTCTACGAACTGATCCCCGACTGGGAAGAAATGGGCGCTCCGCTCAACCAGCCCGTCACCCAGGACACGTTCCTGATGCTGACCGAGACCGGCGCCACGCGCACCCCGAACTTCCTCCTGCCCAAGAATTTCCACAACGAGGGCAACTACATCGTCAGCCTCGGCAACGTGGTGCGCTGGCTGGCGCAGCAGGCCGAAGCCCTCGGCGTCGAGATCTTCCCCGGCTTCCCCGCAGCGGAAGTGCTCTACACCGACGACGGCAAGGTCCGCGGCGTTGCCACCGGCAACATGGGCATCGGCAAGGACGGCGAGCCGACCGAGAACTTCCAGCTCGGAATGGAACTGCTCGGCAAGTACACGGTGTTCGCCGAAGGCGCGCGCGGCCACCTGGGCCGCCAGCTGATCGCCAAGTACAAGCTCGACGACGGCAAGGACCCGCAGAGCTACGGCATCGGCATCAAGGAACTGTGGGAGATCGATCCCGCGCGCCACGAACCCGGCCTGGCCGTGCACACCGCCGGATGGCCGCTGCCTTCGGACACCTATGGCGGCTCGTTCCTCTATCACGCTGAAAACAACCAGATCGTCATCGGCTACGTGGTCGGCCTCGACTACCAGAATCCGTACCTGAGCCCCTTCGAGGAATTCCAGCGCTTCAAGACGCACCCCAACATCCGCTGGTACTTCGAAGGCCAGGACAAGGGCCTCAAGGCGCCCAAGCGGCTGAGCTACGGCGCACGCGCGATCACCGCGGGCGGCCTGCTCTCGCTGCCCAAGACGGTGTTCCCGGGCGGCGTTCTGGTGGGCTGCGATGCAGGTTATCTGAATGCAAGCCGCATCAAGGGCAGCCATGCCGCGATCAAGACCGGCATGCTGGCCGCCGAAGCCGCCTACGAGGCCGTCACGGGCGGTCGCCAGCACGACGAACTCACGGGCTATCCGGCGGCATTCGAACGAAGCTGGCTGCACGACGAACTCAAGAAGGCGCGCAACTTCAAGCAGTGGTTCAAGAAGGGTCTCGCCGTCGGCACGATCATGACCGGCATCGAGCAGTTCCTGCTGCGCGGACACGTGCCGTGGACCATCCATCGGAAGCAGCCCGACAACGAACGGCTCAAGCGCGCCTCCGCCTCGAAGAAGATCGTCTATCCCAAGCCCGATGGCAAACTGACCTTCGACCGGCTTTCTTCGGTGTTCATCAGCAACACCAATCACGAAGAGAACCAGCCTGCGCACCTGACGCTGAAAAACGCGGCGGTGCCGACGGAGATCAACCTCCCCGAATACGCAGGACCCGAAAGCCGCTACTGCCCGGCCGGCGTCTACGAGTTCGTGCCGGACACGACCACCGGCAAGGAGCGACTGCAGATCAATGCGCAGAATTGCGTGCATTGCAAGACCTGCGACATCAAGGATCCGACGCAGAACATCGTGTGGGTGACGCCCGAAGGCGGCGGCGGCCCGAACTACGTCGGGATGTGATTCACTGATTCACTTGCCGATCAGCTGAGTCAGGCGATCGGCTTCGAAGGACTCGTCCTTGGCGGCATCGCACGGGACGCAGTCCTTCTTTCCGGGCTGCACTGACAGAGCTTCGATGGCCTGCCAGAGCAGCGCAATCTGGTGATCCTGGCCAGCCGCGCTGTCGATCAAGCCCTTCATCGCCTGGCTGAGCGGGTCGTCTTCCAGCGTGACGCCGTAGGCCGAGAATTTGGCCGCCGCCGGCTTGGCGAGGTCGGCGCTCTCGCCGGCCTTGGAGGGAATGATCCGGGCCGGGATGCCCACGGCGGTGGCGCCGGCCGGCACCGGCTTGATCACCACCGCGTTGCTGCCGATCTTGGCACCATCGCCCACCAGGAAGCCGCCCAGCACCTTGGCGCCGGCACTGACCACCACATTGCGCCCCAGCGTCGGATGCCGCTTGGCACCCTTGTAGAGCGAGGTGCCGCCGAGCGTCACGCCCTGGTAGATCGTGCAGCCGTCGCCGATTTCAGCGGTTTCGCCCACGACGACGCCCATCGCATGATCGAAGAACACGCGTTCGCCGACGATCGCGCCCGGATGGATCTCGATACCCGTGAACCAGCGCGAGCCCTGCGAGATGAAGCGCCCCAGCCACTTGAAGCCGTGGGTCCAGAACCAGTGCGCGACCCGATGCAGCACGATGGCGTGCAGGCCGGGATAGAGAGTCAATACTTCCCAGCGCGTCCGCGCCGCGGGGTCGCGGTCGAGGATGCACTGGATGTCGGAACGCAGCCGCGAAAACATGCTCGGTTTTAGTTATATCGATAGGGGACAGGCAGTCTATAGCCCCGGCCCTTCGCGCACGGCGGATGGGGTCTTGGGCCCGCCGCCCGCTGCATCCGCCATCGCCTTGGCAATGCCGCGCAGGATGTGAATTTCCTCCTGCGTCGGCTGCGCGCGGTTGAACAACTGCTGAAGCCGGGGCATGAGCTTCTTGGGCGCCTCAGGGTCGAGAAAGCCGATCTCGACGAGCGAACGCTCCCAGTGGTCGAGCATGCCCGCCACCGCTTGCGCATCGGCCACGCGAACGGGCGCGGTCGCGTCGCGCACTGCATAGCCGCCCAGCGCAAGACGCCATTCGTAGGCGATCACCTGGATCGCCGCACCGAGGTTCAACGAACCGAAATTCGGATCGGTCGGGATGCTGAGCGCAACGTTGCAACGGTAGACGTCCTCGTTGCGCATGCCGAAGCGCTCCGAACCGAACAGGAAAGCGACATGCTGCGCCTCGTCCCTGGCCAGCGGTTCGAGGTGTTCGCGGGGCGTGCGCGTCGGCGGGCCGAAATCGCGCGGCACCATCGCAGTGGCGCAAAGGTGCGTGACACCGTCCAGCGCCTCGTCCAGCGTATCGACGATGCGCGCATTGGCCAGCACGTCGAGGGCGCCGCTCGCCCGCTGGATGGTCTCTTCGCGCCGCAGCACGTTCGCCCAGCGCGGTGCGACCAGCACGAGGTCGCCGAAACCCATCGTTTTCATGGCGCGGGCGGCGGCGCCGACATTGCCGGCGTGGCTGGTCTGGATCAGGATGAATCGGGTTCGCATGGAGACTTGGTTCGCACTGCTCAAGGCAAGACGGCGCGGAGCCGGTAAAATCCCTCGATTCTCGCCGCCCGCATCGCCGGGCCGCATTTCAGGGGGCCACATGCACACTGCGCCCCTCTACCGTTCTTCGCACAATTCATGTCGTCCCCCAACCTGCACCCCATGCTCAACGTGGCCGTCAAGGCCGCCCGCGCCGCCGGCGCCATCATCAATCGCGCCGCGCTCGACGTCGAGGCTGTGCGCATTTCGCAAAAGCAGGTCAACGACTTCGTCACCGAAGTCGACCACGCGAGCGAGCACGCGATCATCGAAACGCTGCTCACCGCCTACCCGGGGCACGGCATCCTGGCCGAAGAGTCGGGCACCCAGCACGGCGCCAAGGATTCGGACTGCGTCTGGATCATCGATCCGCTGGACGGCACCACCAACTTCATCCACGGCTTCCCGGTCTACTGCGTCTCCATCGCGCTCTCCGTCCGGGGCAAGATCGAACAGGCCGTCATCTACGACCCGACCCGCAACGACCTCTTCACGGCCACCAAGGGCCGCGGCGCCTTCGTCAACGACCGCCGCCTGCGCGTCAGCAAACGAACGCGGCTCAACGAGTGCCTGATCTCGACAGGCTTCCCGTTCCGGACCGGCGACAACTTCAAGCAATACCTGGCCATCATGGCCGACCTGATGCCCCGCGCGGCCGGCCTGCGCCGCCCCGGCGCCGCCGCGCTCGACCTCGCCTACGTGGCGGCCGGTTTTACCGATGCCTTCTTCGAGACAGGCCTGAACATCTGGGACATCGCGGCCGGTTCGCTGATCGTCACCGAGGCCGGCGGCCTGATCGGCAATTTCACGGGCGAACCCGACTTCCTCGAACAGCGCGAAGTCCTCGCGGGCGCCCCGCGCATCTACGGGCAACTCGTGCCGCTGCTGTCCAAGTACTCGAAGTTCGCCGGCGTGGACGACAAGTTGCGCGCCAGCGACCGAATCCGGGCCGTCGATCCTTCCTTCTCCAAGGCCGACACCTACGCCCGCAGCACCGTCGAGCTGTCGACCCCGTCGAGCGGCGAAGACGCGCCGGCCGGGCCCGCCGCCGAGGCCACCCCACCGCAACGCAAGCTCACGCGCATCCGCCGTGACGCGTCCGTCGCACCCGCCAAGGGCGACGCTTCCGCGAAGTGATGCAGGCGCCCCGCGCCGCCACTGCTCGAAGCCGCGCCGCAATGCGCGTGGCCTTGAGCCACTACATCGCGAACGGCATCTCGGTCGCGCTGGGCCTTCTTCTCATTTCGGGCGGCGTGCACCTGTGGCTCGGCGCGGTGGCGGCATCCGCCGCCTCGACCGGTGTGATCGTGACCGCCCCGCCCGACCTGGCCGCCCCTCGTCGCGGCAAATTCCTGCAGATGCTGCCGGCACCGCTGATCGGCCTGCCGTTGTTCTTCCTCGTGCAACTGCTGCACGCGGCGCCGTTGCGGCTCGGCCTGCTCCTGGTGCCGGCGACCTTCTTCGCATTCCTTGCCATGGCCTGGGGCAAGCGAGGCATTCCGATTGCCATCGCGGTCATGTTCTCGATGATCTTCTCGATGGCGACACCCACGCCCACCGGGATGCCCGAGGCCGTGGAGCGCACGATGTACTTCGGGCTCGGCGCGGGCCTCTACGTGATCTATGCGACCCTTGCCAACCTGGCGCTCAACGGCCGCTACCGTGTGCAGGTGATGGCCGACCTGCTCCTGTCGCTGGCCGCGCTCATGCGCACCGAAGCGCGCCAGTTCACGCCCATGGACGATGCCAGCGATGTGCGCGAAGTGCCGGCCTCCCTGCTCGGACAGCTCCTGCGTGAGCAGGCGGCGCTGGCGGACCAGTTGCAGGCGGCGCGCGACATCGTCCTTGAATCCCCGCGCACGCCGCGCCGGCAACTGCTTGCCGGCATGCTGGTGACGGTGCTCGAACTCCGCGACCTGCTGCTTGCGAGCGAACTCGACCTCGATGCGCTCCGATCGCACCCCAGCCACGCGCCGGCCCTGGGCGAAATGCGGGGCATCCTCGAAGAACTGGCCGATGACACGGTGGCACTGACCGACGCCCTGCTGCTGGGTCGCCAGCCCGCCGAGCTCAGCGACCGCCGTCTTCGCCTCGCTGCCATCTACGTCGACGAGGATTCCGTGCCGAACCAGGGCTACACCGGCCCGACGCCCGCCATGCTCGCTCGCGGCCTGGCCAGCCGCATCGGCCACATCAACGACGAGGTCATGCGCCTGTCCGCGCTGGCCCGCGGCGATCGCGAGCCCGATCTCGCGGTCGTGCGCGCGAGCTGGCAGGTGTTCGTCAGCCCCACCGAATGGTCGTGGCGACCGTTTCTCGCGCTGTGGCGCTGGGACGCACCGCCGCTGCGCCACGCCATCCGTGCTTCGCTCGCCATCGCGGCCGGCTACGGGGTCGCGCTTGCCATGCCCTGGGGCTCGCACGACTACTGGATCCTGCTGACCATCGTGGTGGTGTTGCGGGGCAGTCTTTCGCAAACGCTGGAGCGGCGCAACAGCCGCGTGGCCGGCACGCTGCTGGGCTGCGTGTTCGCGGTGGCGCTGCTTTCGGCCCAATTCGGGCCGCTGGAACTGTTGTTCGCCATGACGCTGGCGCAGGCCATTGCGCACGGCTTCGCAGTGCGCCGCTATCTCATCACCGCTGTGGCGGCGACGGTGCTGGGTCTGGTCCAGGCTCACATGCTCAACAAGGGCATCAGCACGACCTTTGCGCTGTTCGAACGGGTCGCCGACACCCTGATCGGCGCCGCGCTGGCCTGGGCGTTCTGCTACGTCCTGCCGTCATGGGAACGCAACCAGATACCGGCGCTCGTGGCGCGTGTGCTCACCGCGCAAGCGCGCCACGCGCGGCTCGCGTTGGGGCTCGGGCAACTGCGCTCCATCGACGCCAGCCCCGAACTCGAATGGCGCCTGGCGCGCCGCGAAGCCTTCGACAGCCTTTCGGCGCTGGTGCAGGCGACGCAGCGCTCGCTGTCCGAACCACGCGCAGTGCGCCCGCCGGTCGGCCCACTCGAACACCTGCAAGCGCACAGCTATCAATTGCTGGCGCAGTTGAGCGCGGTCAAGTCGATGCTCGTGCTGCGGCGCGACCGCCTCACGTTGTCCGAGATCGAAGGCCCGCTGGCGCGCACCGCGCAGCGCATCGAGGCGACCATCGGCGCCGCGCCCAGCGGCGGCCCGGCGATGCCGGAAAGCGGGTCTTCCACCACCATCGCCGGCCCGATTCCGCTGCCCGATCCGTTCGACAACGACATCACGCCCTGGATGTTTCGGCGCCTCGACATGGCGACGGGCATCGCCGCCCAACTGCGCGACGATGCGGCACGCATCCTGCAATCGCTCGACGAAACCCGGACAGAATCAGGAACCAAGACCGAAGCCGCCTGATGACCACCAAGGAACTGCTCACCAATCCATGGGTCGGCCTCCTGATCGCGGCGCTTCTCGTCGTGCCGATTGCACTGCTGACGCACCGTGTCGGCGGGCTGGTGCTCGAGCGCGTGACCCGGTCGGTGCCGGCGCTGCATGCGATGCTGCTCAATATCAAGCAGATCGCCAAGGTCGTGCTGCCGCTTGTCGCGCTCCAGTTGCTCTGGCAAGCGGCACCCGATGACGTGCGCTTCATCAGCAATGTCCGGCATCTGAACGGCCTCCTGCTGATCGCGGCCGCGACCTGGCTCGCGGTCCAGGCGGTCAATGGCTTCGCGGAAGGCATGGTCAAGCAGCATCCTTCCGACATCCGGGACAACCTGGAAGCGCGCAGCGTGCTCACCCAGGCGCGCGTGCTGGCACGCACCGCGAACACGGTGCTGCTGGTGGCGGGCGCCGCGCTGATGCTGATGACTTTCCCGGGCGCGCGACAGGTCGGCGCCAGCCTGCTTGCTTCGGCGGGGGTGATCGGTATCGTGGCCGGCCTGGCGGCCAAGCCGGTCTTCAGCAATCTCATCGCGGGCCTGCAGATCGCGCTGGCGCAGCCGATCCGGCTCGACGACGTGCTGGTGGTCGAGGGCGAATGGGGTCGCGTCGAGGAAATCACCGGCACCTTCGTCGTGCTGCGGATCTGGGACGACCGGCGGCTGGTCCTGCCGCTCACCTATTTCATCGAACGCCCGTTCCAGAATTGGACCCGCCACAACTCGCAGCTACTGGGCTCGGTCTTCATCCATGCCGACTACGGCATGCCGCTCGCGCCCCTGCGGGCGGAGGTGGAACGCATCGTCAAGGCGGCGCCCGAATGGGACGGCCGCTTCTTCAACCTGCGCGTGACCGACGCGACCGAACGGACGATGCAGATCCGTGTGCTCTGCACCGCGGCATCGTCGGCGCTGGCCTTTGATCTGCGCTGCACGGTGCGCGAAGGACTGATCGAATTCATGCAGCGCGAATATCCGCAGTTCCTGCCGAAGATGCGCATCGAGGCCACCGGCGGCGCGATGCGCGACAGATCCGACGATCGGATCGAGGCGCTGTCGGAAGATCGCTGACTTTCACGCCTTCGTCGATCATCCATGCAACGACCCAACATCATCTTCATCGTGGCCGACGACCTCGGTTATGCCGACCTCGGCTGCTACGGCGGCCGGGATGCGCCATTCGGACCTGTTTCGCCGGTGCTCGATCGCCTTGCGGCCAAGGGCATCAAGTTCACGCAGGGCTATGCAAATTCGCCGGTGTGCTCGCCGACGCGCTTCGCGATGATCACCGCGCGTTACCAATACCGCCTGCGCGGCGCGGCCGAAGAGCCGATCAACAGCAAGAGCCGTGGCAGCACCACGCTCGGCTTGCCGCCGGAGCATCCGACGCTCCCCTCGCTGCTGAAGGATGCCGGCTATCGCACGGCGCTCATCGGCAAGTGGCATCTTGGCTATCCGCCAGCCTTTGGTCCATTGCGCTCGGGCTACGAGGAGTTCTTCGGGCCGATGTCCGGCGGCGTCGACTACTTCACCCACTGCGACTCCACCGGCAAGCATGACCTGTGGTTCGGAGAGGAAGACTGCCAGCAGGAAGGCTACCTGACCGACCTGTTCTCACAACGCGCCGTCGACTACGTGGACCGCATGGCACAGCAGGACGCGCCCTTCTTCCTGAGCCTGCACTACACCGCGCCACACTGGCCATGGGAAACGCGCGATGACGCGGCGAAGGCGCCGGCCGTCAAGAACAACCTGTTCGATCTCGCCGGGGGCAACATCCACGTCTACCGCCGCATGATCCATCACATGGACGAGGGCATCGGCTGGATCATGGATGCGCTCCAGAAGCACGGCATGGCCGACAACACGCTGGTCGTTTTCACCAGCGACAACGGCGGCGAGCGCTTCTCCGACAACTGGCCGCTCGTCGGCGGCAAGATGGACCTGACCGAAGGCGGCATCCGCGTGCCATGGATCGCGCACTGGCCCAAGGTCATCGGCGCGGGCGGCGAGAGTGCGCAGCAGTGCATGACGATGGACTGGTCGGCGACGATGCTCGATGCGGCAGGCGTCTCGGCCGATCCGGGCTATCCGCTCGACGGCGTGTCACTGCTGCCGGTGCTGCGCGATGCGAAGCAGAGCTTCTCGCGCCCGCTGCATTGGCGCATGAACCATCGCGATCAGCGCGCCATGCGCGACGGCGACTGGAAGTACCTGCAGGTCGACGGCAACGAATACCTGTTCAACATCCCGGCCGACGAACGCGAACGCGCCAACCAGGCGCACAAGGAGCCCGCACGGCTCGCCGCGATGCGCGACGCGTGGAATGCCTGGAACGCCACGATGCCGCCGATCCCCGAGGACGCGACCGTGAGCCTTGGCTACTCGGTCAAGGACATGCCCAGTCGATGACGAGCGCCGGCCGGCGCTACAGGGCCCGTACCGGCATGCACAGCTCGCAGCTGAACGCGCCGGTCTTTTCGTCCATGACGAAGTCCTTGCCGTAGATCTCGATCGGCGGCGCGTCGTCGGCCTGGTAGCCGCTGTCGGGCAGCCAATCGCACAGTTGCACCCATGCCGCGTGGATCTCCGCGGAGGTGCCCGAAAAGCGGGTGCAGGCAAAGCGACCTCCGCGAAGGGTCTGCACGCCGATCTCGCCGGTCGGCCGGAAATCCTCTTCAACTTCGATGCAGGCGTCGTACCGGCACTTCTCGGGCGGCGTGACGTCCGCGTTGTCGTGGCTGATGCCGTACATCACACGGCGCGGCTGCATCAACCCTTGCTGGCCGCACCACGCGGCAAAGCGCTGCCAGAGCTGCGCAATACCAGAACTGCCGTAGGGCCCGACGTGCCGCATGTAGGCCACGCGCGCAGGCGAGACAGTCTTGAGTTCGACCTTCATGGGTGCCTCTCCTGAATCGGTTGCACCAGCAACACGGCCCTTGGGCCAGGAACGCTCATCGTGCCGGAAGGCATCGATGACGGCTTGATAGCTGTTGCGATCCGCTTGATGAATCTTGCTGAGCTGCATCCGGCGCTGTTCGGCCCACGCGCGGAAGGCGCCGCGCCGCCACGCGGTCGGCGTGACACCGAAATGCGCGCTGAATGAGCGCGTGAAGACTGCCGCGGAGCCGAAACCAACATCCAGCGCGATGGCCAACACCGGCTCCGGCGGCACGAACAGCAGCCGCGTCGCCGCGACTTCAAGCCGGCGGCGCCGCACGCGGTCCGCCAACGTCTCGCCGGTCATGGTCTGGAAAACGCGATGGAAATGCCAAGACGAGAAGTGCGCGACCGAAGCGAGCATCGTCAGGTCCAGTGGCTCTGCCAGGTGCTCGTCGATGTGGTCGATCACGCGATTGATGCGCGCGATATAGGTGTGCCGCGGCGTCGTCATACCCCGCCCTGCGATAGGTCCAGCCGAGTCGTCGATTTGACTTCGACACTATTTAGATATATCTTTTCTGATTCAGATAACGACATCGAGGTGAATTCCATGCGAGGTTTCAAGCACTTTTTACACGGCGCCCTGCGCGGCGAACATGGCGACGGCCTCGGCGGCGGCCGAGCCGAGGGCCGCGAACACCGCGGTGGCATGCGCGGCGGTCGCGGCGGCGGAAGGGTTTTCGGGCATGGCGGCCTGCGCTTTGTGCTGCTGCAATTGATCGCCGACAAGCCCGGGCATGGCTACGAGTTGATCAAGGCCATCGAAGAACGCCTTGGCGGGCGCTACAGCCCAAGCCCCGGCATCGTCTACCCGACCCTCACGCTGCTCGAGGAACTGGGCTATGTGAATGTCGACACTGCCGACAGCGGTGGACGCAAGCGCTATTCCGTCACCGATGCCGGCCGCGAATTCCTCGCCGCCAATCGTGCGACGACCGACGAAATGATGGCCCGCATGGACGGCGGTGTCGACGGCGCCGGTCCGCGCGCCGGGCGGCCGCCCCAAGTGGTCCGCGCCATCGAAAACCTCAAGCTCGCGATGCGCATGCGTCTCGCGCGCGAACCGCTCACCGAACAACAAGCCCACGAATTCGCCGCGGTGCTCGACAGCGCCGCTCAACAACTGGAACGCATCTAGAGATCACCGATATGACCGAATCCTTCGAAACACCTCCCTCCTCCGCGCCCGACCGACTGCCGCGGCGTGTCCGCCATGACCTGCGCTTTCGCAAGCTCCAGGTGCAGGCAGTGCGGCGTGTGACGCCCCACCTCATTCGCATCACGCTCGGCGGTGATGAACTCGCCGGCTTCACGAGCCCCGGCTTCGACGATCACGCCAAGATCTTCTTCCCCGACGCGAAGACGGGCGCCCTCACGGTGCCGACCGTCGGCCCCGACGGTCCGCAGTGGCCGGCGGGCCCGAAACCCATGATGCGTGACTACACGCCCCGCCAGTACGACGCCGCCGCCGGCACGCTCGAAATCGACTTTGCCCTGCACGACGCTGGCCCCGCCACGCAATGGGCCGAGACCGCAAAGCCCGGCGACGTCCTCGGCGTGGGCGGGCCGCGCGGGTCCTTCATCATCCCGACCGCGTTCGACTGGCATCTGCTGGTCGGCGACGACACCGCCTTGCCCGCCATCTCGCGCCGCCTCGCGGAACTGCCGGTCGGCGCGAGCGCCGTCGTGCTGGCGGAAGTCGACAGCGAAGTCGACGAGATCCCGCTGGAATCCGCAGCCGACATCGAAGTGCATTGGGTGCACCGGCGCGGTGCAGAGCCCGGCACCGGCACGCCGCTGCTCGACGCGCTGCGCGCAATGATCCTGCCCGAGGGCGACTTCCATGCCTGGGTGGCCTGCGAATCGAGCGCCGCGAAGTCCCTTCGCGCGTACCTGGTCGGCGAACGCGGCGCGCACCCCAAGTGGATCAAGGCCTCCGGCTACTGGCGCAGGGGCGCGGTCGCGATCCACGACACGCACGACGAGTAGGCCCGCCCCTTATCGAAAGCGCTATGGCGCGTGCTGATTGACTCGGGAGGGGGCCGGGTCGAAAATTCGCGCTTTGAATACTTAGGCATTACGCCCTGAGGAGGGAGTCGAGGGATGGACATGAGCATGGCGCAGTGGCATTTCTTCGTTTCGCTGTTGACTGGCGTTCTGCTGCTCTTCGGCCTCATGTGGGCGTTGCGCCGCCTTGCCGGGCGGCGCGAAGCGGAGCGCCGCATCGAAGCAGCCAGAGTGCGCTCGGGGCATGTGCCCCTTGAGATCCCCACCGTCCGCGGCGGCCTGAACGCGTCGGGCGATTCGGTGCCCGACACGCTTCCCGAATGGTTCATCCAGGGCAAGGGTGAACATGCGGTGGTCGACGAGCATCCCCGCATTCGCGTCCGCTATGTCGACTCCCACGACAAGAAGGCCGAATGCGTGATGCAGGTCGATCATCTCGATCTGCAGAAGAAGACCATCATGGGGCACTGCGAATTGCCGGGCGAAATCAGGCGCCTGCCTCTGCACCGGATCACCTCTGCCCGCATCGCGGAGTCCGGCCAGCGCTTCAATGTCGACACGTGGGTGGAAGCCGTGCGTGTCGCTCGCCGGCGGCGCGGCGAGCACTGACGCGCCGACCCCCTCCCATCTGTCCGCAAGGCGTGCGCGCGGCTGAGCCGGGCACCGTTCCTTCCCCAAGCCCTCCCGGTCCTGCAAGAGATCGATTATGGGAATCGGCATGCTCTACCTTACTGATGTTCAATTCGTGCGAGGAGTCGTTCAACGACGTCACTGGCCTCGCGCTGGCGCAGCGCCCTCGCCTCTCGCTGCTCAGGCTCATCGCCTTCGCCCAACTCAAACTTGGCCACCGCAACCGGACCGTCCTTGCGATAACCCTCGGTCTCTCCAACCTGCGCAAATCGGGCACGCAAGAGGTCCAGCGCGTTTTTCACAACATCGCTGTGTTTGCCTTCAAGCGCTTGGCGAAACGCCCGCGCCACCGCATCAGCACCTCCAGAGGCATGCTCCAGGCAATAGATCAAGTCATGCGCATCCTTGCGCTCGAAACGCTGATCGAATGCGAACGCCTTCAAGCATGAAAAGCTGATCAGGTTGGCATGCTTGATCTTTTCGACAGCGATCCCATCGCCGCCCAGCAGTTCTGCCTCGATCTCGGTGACCTCATGCAGGTCGAACACGATCGACGAGTGCGGGATGTTGATGGCCGAGATCGTCCCATCGGTTGGCAACGGTTGCACCCGGCCTCCAGCAATCTCGGGTGCGTCCGCCAGAAACTCCAGCACCATGAGCGCTCCATGCTCAGTGCGAGTCTGCCAACGCCAGGAGAGCTTTTGCTGCTTGTCGTTCTCTGCACGCTCGAAGCCCATCTTCTTCAGGTTCTCTTCAAGCGTGTGATAAGCATCCGTGTTGGCCAAGATCTGCAGATCGATCACGATATCGACATCCATCGTCCCTGCATGCGCCGGTACGACAGGAGGCCGAGCCTTCACCAGATAACGTGGCGTGAGCCCGCCGACCAGATAGACCGAGTCCTTCCATGGCCCCAACCCGCGCAGCAGCGTCACGAGGACGCGTTCGCAGTCGAGCGTGTACTGGTCGCTGTAGCCGTCGAGCGTTGCGGGCTTGACCATCAGAATCCGATCCTTTCCCGGCGCAGGTGCTCGGCCATCTCCTTGGCGCGACCTTCACCCCGCAACAGGTCGAGGTAGACCTGCACTGGGCTCGCCAGCCACACGCCATCAACCCGCTCGCGGAACAGCAGTTCCCCCGCAGTTTTCGTCTCGATGACGACAAGGTTCGCCCCCTCGGTGACGACGCGCGCATCCAGTTCTGCCAGTGCGGCCTCGGCGCCCGCTGCCGGCAACAGCCGAGTACGCACCTGCGAGATGCCGGACAGGAATGGCGCATAGCGCTGCGCGGCGGCCTCGTAGCTCACCGCGTAGGCGGCCTGATGCACGTCGAAGACTTGACCGAGGCGCTGGAGCAAGGCATCAGACTTCAGACCGGGCACGTAATGGCGGCGCAGTACCGGCGCAGGCGAGCCAGCGAGCTGCTGGGTCCACGCGTCCAGCAACTCGCCAGGTTCCCGCAGATGGCGCTCCTTGCCCGGCCCCTGCCCACGGGATTCGAGCCAATCGAAGCGCTCGAGCTCACTCAGCACATCGGAGGCGGTGGACGGCGCGACCTGCGCCCGTTCTGCCACCTCGGTGACGCCGAACCAGTCCTGATGGTGAATCAGGAGCGCATGCAGCACCTGCGCGCGGCGTCCGGAGAACAGCGACCGCACCGATTTCTCAAGGGACTTCGGGGGCGGCCTGTCGATGTACACGTAGGCCCCCGGGGCCGGCAGGAACAGACTACCACCGCTGTCGTAGTAACCGACGCGCTCCGACTTGAGCAAGTCCTTCGCGCCCGGCGAAAGGGACTCTGCAACCAGCAGATGTTGGACATCGGGCGGGTATGCCTGACGCAGCGCCTTGAATTGCCACAGCACTTGACGCACGTCCCGGGGATACGCGGTCTTTTTCGCCTCGACCAGGAGGACGATCGGCTTGCCGGCAACGTTAAGATGGATCTCGGCATCGACTTTGTAGGGGACTGCTGGGGCCGCCTCCCGCACGTCCATCTCGGCGCGCACATCCGGCAGTTCCCGGAGTGCATCCAGGAACCGCTCGATCAGTGCGTGTTCGGCGCTGGTTGATTCAGTCATGGCATGGATTATTCGCTGCTCAGCGAATAATACCGTTTGCGCGAATATTCGACAATAACGGTATTTTCGCTGTTCAGCGAATCTGCCGGATTTGATCGGGACGCAGATCGCTCGTCGTCAGCGTGGCGGTGAGCTTGGACAAAAGTGCCCTAAATTTGCCCCAGAAAAGTGATGCAGAAACGGTAAGCTGTTGATTCATATGGAAAAATTAGAAGTTTCTGCGCACACGCCCATGATGACCCAATACCTGGGACTCAAGGCAGACCATCCGGACACCCTGCTCTTCTACCGGATGGGCGATTTCTACGAACTTTTCTACGCCGATGCCGAGAAGGCTTCGCGCCTGCTCGACATCACGCTCACCCAACGCGGGCAGTCTGCCGGCCAGCCAGTGATCATGTGCGGCGTGCCGTTCCATTCGGTCGACACCTACCTCGCACGGCTGATCAAGCTCGGCGAATCGGTCGCCATCTGCGAGCAGGTCGGCGAGGTCGGCGCCGCCAAGGGCCCGGTCGAGCGCAAGGTGGTGCGCGTCGTCACGCCCGGCACGTTGACAGATGCCGAACTGCTCAACGACAAGAGCGAGTCGCTGCTGCTCGCCGTGCACGCCGGTTCGCGCAACTTCTGCGGGCTCGCGTGGCTCAGCGTCACCGGCGCCGAGCTTCGCCTGGCTGAATGCCCTGCCGATGCGCTCGAAGCCTGGATCGCCCGCATCGCACCCAGCGAGCTTCTCTACAGCGCCGAGGTCACGCCCGCCTTTGAGTCGCGACTGAAGGCCGCGCGCAGCGCCACGCCCTTCACGCTGTCGGTCCGACCGGCCTGGCAGTTCGACGGCGGCCTCGGCGAGCGCAAGCTGTGCGAGCAGATGGGCAGCACCCATCTGGCCGCCTGGAACGCTGAATCTCTGACCAACGCGCATGCCGCCGCCGCCGCGCTGCTGGGTTACGCCGAACACACGCAGGGACGGGCGTTGTCGCACGTTCAGCGGCTTTCGGTCGAACGCGACGGCGACCTGATCGAACTCCCGCCGACCACCCGCCGCAATCTCGAACTGGTGCAGACGCTGCGCGGGGAAGACTCGCCGACGCTTTTTTCGCTGCTCGACACCTGCATGACGGGCATGGGCAGTCGCTTGCTGAAGCGCTGGCTGCTCGCACCGCGCCGCGACCGCGGAGATGCACAGGCACGGCTCGAAGCCATCGCGGCGCTTCAGGCGGCTCCGCCCGGCGGCACTGCAGCGCCGTGGCGCACGCTGCGCGAGCAACTCAAGAACACGAGCGACGTCGAACGCATCGCCGCGCGTGTCGCGCTGCGCCAGGTGCGGCCGCGCGAACTCGTCGCACTGCGGATGGCGCTGGCCAAGGCCGAGCAGCTCGCGCCCGCGCTGCCGGGTTCGGCGGCGCTGTTGGCCGACATCGCGGCCCGGCTCTCACCGCCTGCGGGTTGCGTCGAGGCACTGGTCGCCGCCATCAGCCCCGAGCCAGCCGCCCTGGTGCGCGATGGCGGCGTCATCGCCACCGGCCACGACGCCGAACTCGACGAGCTGCGCGCCATCAGCGAGAACTGCGACGACTTCCTCCTGAAACTCGAAGTCAGCGAACGCGAGCGCACGGGCATCACGAACCTGCGCGTGCAGTTCAACCGTGTGCACGGCTTCTACATCGAAGTCACGCAAAGCGCGCTCGACCGTGTGCCCGACAACTACCGACGCCGGCAAACGCTGAAGAACGCCGAGCGCTTCATCACGCCCGAACTCAAGGCCTTCGAGGACAAGGCGCTGTCGGCGCAGGACCGCGCCCTGGCGCGCGAAAAGTGGCTCTACGAGCAACTGCTCGACGCCCTCCAGCCCTTCGTCGCCGGCCTGACGCGCCTTGCCGGCTCAATCGCCTCGCTCGACGCCCTCTGCGCGCTCGCCGAGCGCTCCCACACACTGCACTGGCGCGCGCCAGGCTTCGTCGCGCATCCGTGCATCGAAATCGACAAGGGTCGCCATCCGGTCGTCGAGGCGAGGTTGGCCGAAAAGTCGTCAGGCGCTTTCATTGCGAACGACACGCGGCTCGGGCCGCAGCAGCGCATGCAGGTCATCACCGGCCCCAACATGGGCGGTAAATCGACCTACATGCGGCAGGTGGCGATCATCGTGCTGCTGGCTTCGATCGGCTCGCACGTGCCGGCGGAAGCGTGCCGGCTCGGCCCCATCGATGCGATCCACACCCGCATCGGGGCCGCCGACGACCTGGCCAACGCGCAGTCGACCTTCATGCTGGAAATGACCGAGGCCGCGCAGATCCTGCACGGCGCGACCGCCCATTCGCTGGTGCTGATGGACGAGATCGGCCGCGGCACCAGCACTTTCGACGGCCTGGCGCTGGCCGCCGGCATCGCGGCGCAGTTGCACGACCGCACACGCGCGTTCACGCTCTTCGCCACGCACTATTTCGAGCTGACCGAATTCCCGGCCACGCATCATGGCGCCGTCAACATGCACGTGAGCGCAACGGAGGCTGGCCGCGACATCGTGTTCCTGCACGAAATGCAGCCTGGCCCCGCCAGCAAGAGCTACGGCATCCAGGTCGCGCGATTGGCCGGCATGCCGGCAGCCGTGGTCAACCATGCGCGGCAGGCGCTGGAAGCGCTCGAAGCGCATCAGACCCAGGCCCGCGCCCAGGTCGATCTCTTCGCGCCGCCACCGGCAGCCGAGGCGCCGACGGTCAGCGCCGTAGAATCCGCGCTGATCGCGATCGATCCCGACGCGATGAGCCCGCGGGAAGCGCTCGAAGCGCTCTACGCTTTGAAGAAACTCCAGATGCGCGAGCAGGGCTAGGGTTGGTTGGTGGTCCGTTTCGTGCAAGAAGAACTCATGACTTACTGCGTAGGCATCAAACTCAACGCCGGATTGGTGTTCCTGTCCGATTCGCGTACCAATGCGGGGGTCGATCACATCAGCACCTTCCGCAAGATGATCGTCTATGAAAAGCCGGGCGATCGGGTCATGGTGTTGCTGTCGGCCGGCAACCTGAGCATTTCGCAGTCGGTGCGCGAAATCCTGCAGATCGAGGAACTGCACGAAGTCCGCGAAGACGGCGAGGAAGGCACGCCCATGACGATCTGGAATGCCAAGAGCATGTTCGACGCGGCCCGCGTACTGGGCTCGGCCGTGCGCCACGTGTACGACCGCGATGCCGAGGCGCTCAAGCATGCGGGGCTGGACTTCAACGTCTCGTTCATCTTCGGCGGGCAGATCAAGGGCGAAGGCATGCGCCTCTTCCTTGTCTACGCTGCCGGAAATTTCATCGAGGCGACCAGCGAGACGCCCTACTTCCAGGTCGGCGAATCGAAATACGGCAAGCCCGTGCTCGACCGCGTGCTCACGCCCGACACCCCCCTGGACGAAGCCGCCAAGTGCGCGCTGGTGTCGATGGATTCGACGATGAAGTCGAACCTGTCGGTGGGCCTGCCGCTCGACCTCGTGGTGTACGAGGCCAATCAGCTGCAGACCGACAAGGTGATCTGCATCGATGCCGAGAACCCCTACTACCGCATGATGCACAACAGCTGGGGCCAGAAGCTGCGCGAAGTGTTCGACAGCATCGAGGATCCGGTCTGGGACGACGCCTTCACCGAGCATCCGCTCAAGATGCCGGCCACGCGACACGGCGCGCTGCGCAAGATCTCCACCCCCGACGAAAAGCTGATCTGAACACCCCCTTCCGGGGCAACCCCGGCGGCCCGGCGGAGCCGGTTCCGCGGGGTTTCGCGAACGGGCATCGCATTCCCATGCTCCCTCCTGTCATCTTTTCCCACGGCAACAGCTTTCCGGCGAGCACCTACCGGGTGATGCTCGACAGCCTGCGCAATCGCGGCTTCGACGTCGATGCGATCGAGAAATTCGGCCACGATCCGAAGTACCCCGTGACCGACAACTGGCCACACCTGGTGGAGCAGCTCGCCGATTTCGCAAGGGAACGCGTGAAGCAGGCAGGCAGGCCGGTGTTTCTCGTCGGCCACTCGCTTGGCGGATTCCTGAGCCTGATGTGCGCCGCGCGGCATCCTGAACTTGCCCGGGGCGTGGTGCTGATCGACTCGCCGATCATCGGCGGCTGGCGCGCTGGGACGATCAACCTCATGAAGCGCACACCGCTCATGAAGAGCGTCTCGCCCGGCACGATCAGCCGCAAGCGCAAGAACATCTGGGAGCATCGCGAAGCGGTGTTCGAGCACTTTCGCAGCAAGAAGGCCTTCGCGAAGTGGGACGAGCGCGTGCTGCGCGACTACATCGAGCACGGCACCTTCGATACGGAGGACGCCCGCGCCCTGAGCTTTGACCGCGACGTCGAAACCGCGATCTATGACACCCTCCCGCACAACCTGAGCGCACTCCTGCGCGCGCATCCGCTCAAGTGCCCGGCCGCCTTCATCGGCGGCCGTCAGTCCGTCGAAATGCGCCGCGTCGGCATGACGATGACGCAGCAAGTCACCAAGGGCCGCATCATGATGTTAGACGGCACACATCTCTTTCCAATGGAAAAGCCGATCGCCACGGCAGCGGCCATCGAAGCGTCCCTGCGAAACCTGGCCTAAGCCTGCCGGCAGGCCCCTTCCAGAAATACCGCGGAACCGGCTTAGCCGGGCCGCCGGTATTGCCCCCGGTAGGGGGTGGGCGCCCGACACGAAGTGCGGGCAACCTGGGGGCGAGCTTTAATCCGCCCAGACGACCATTCCGCTCCAGGCGGTCGCCAGCACCACGATGCCAAAGGCAATGCGATACCAGGCGAATGGGATGAAGCTGTGGGTGCTGATGTACCGCAACAGCCAGCGCACGCAGAGCCATGCGCTGATGAACGAAAACACGAGGCCGACCGCGAACAGCGGAATATCGGCCACCGACAGCAACGCACGTTCCTTGTAAAGGCTGTAGACCGCCGCACCGATCAGCGTCGGAATCGCGAGAAAAAACGAAAAATCCGTCGCCGCCTTGCGCGAGAGCCCGAGCAGCATGCCGCCGATGATGGTCGCGCCGCTGCGGCTTGTCCCTGGAATCATCGCGAGGCACTGCACGAGCCCGACCTTGAGTGCGTCCCAGGGCGTCATGTCGTCGACGTTCTCGATGCGCACGGAGCCGGGCGGGCGCCTCTCGGCCCACAGGATGATGAAGCCGCCGAGGATGAATGTGCTGGCAACGACGACCGGGATGAACAGGTGCGCCTTGATCGCCTTGCCGAACAACAGCCCCAGGACCACCGCCGGCAGGAAGGCGATCAGCACGTTGAGGACGAAGCGCCGCGCCTTGGGCTGCCGGGGCAGCGCAACGATGGTCGAGTGGATCTTGTGCCAGTAGACGAGGACAACCGCGAAGATCGCACCGGTCTGGATCGCGATGTCGAATACCTTGGCCTTGTCGTCGTCGAAACCGAGAAGCGAACCTGCAAGGATCAGGTGGCCGGTCGACGAAATGGGGAGGAATTCAGTCAGGCCCTCCACGATGCCCATGATGGCGGCCTTCGCCAGCAAAACAATATCCACGCACGCTCCTTGAAAGAGCGTCGATTATCGCGATGCGCGCGTTCAGAATTCTTTCAATCAGCCGCGCGAGATGACCCGGACGACCGTTTCGCAATGGTCGCGGAATCCCATGCGAAGGTAGAGCCGGTGCGCGCTCTCGTTGTCCCGCATGACATGGAGAAACGGCGTTTCGCCACGCTGAAGTTGGCTGCGGATCAGTTTCGCGGCCAGTCGGCGCGCAAGACCCCGACCCTGGAAGTCGGGATGCGTGCACACGCCACTGATCTCGCGAAACGTGCCGGCGCACATGCGCTCGCCGGCCATGGCGATCAGGCGTTCCCCTTCGAAGCAGCCGAAGTAGTCGCCGAGTTCGGGGGTTCGCGGGCCGAAAGGACCGGGGCGCGTCAGCGACGCCAGTTCGACCGCCTGCGCGGCGTGCTCAGGCTTCAGCGGAATGGCGTCAAGCGATGGGTCATCGTCGGGCATCGATCCCGCCCACACCATCCTGAACATGGTCGAATCCAGTTCGATCCGCCAGTTGGCCGGCGCAAGGCCCGACCAGTCCATGCAATAGAAGTGGTCGCCGGGTTCGCAGTACGGCGTCAGTCCGTCGAGATCGGGATATTCGGTGTCCGCGAAGCCGACGATCGGCGAAAAGCCGACGGCGTACCGGCGAATGCGGTCAGTGCCGATGGTGTACTTTGCGTGAGGGCCGGCCAAGGTGTGCCAGGCGATGTTGTCGAGCAGCGGGTTCATCGTGATGTCGATCCTATCGACTCGCGCGGGCGAGCCTGTTCCTTCAGGCCAGCCGCTGCCGCAATGCGCGCACCGCGCTGTCGACCGTGGTCAGCACAGGCAGCCCCGATGCCGCTTCGCAGGCGCTGCGGGCGCGCGCCATGCTGAACTGCGCGAGCGCCAACCGCGTGCAGCCGCGATCGCGCAAGCGTTTGGCCTCGCCGGCAATGCGCTCGTCGTGCTGTTGCACGTCACCGCGGTTCAGCGCTTCGAGCGCGCCCTCGGCCAGCGCGAGTTCGAGCTCGACGTCTTCGGGAAACTCGGGCGGCATCGATTCCAGCGTCGGCTGGAACGTGGCGATCAGCCCCAGCTTGCCGGTGCCCGCCGCCACTTCCGCGACCATCGCCTCATTGGGCTTGAGCACCGGGATGCCAGCGTGCCGGCGCGCGACGGCCTCGATGCAGGGACCAAAGGCCGAGCAGGTGAAGAGAATCCCCTCGGCGCCGGTGCCCACAACGTAGTCCGCCAGTCGCTGAAAGCGCTCGTGCATCGCATCGTCGAGCCCTCTCCCACCGCGCGCGAGGTCGGCCGACAAGCTGTCGTCCATCAGGTTCATGCGCACGGCCTGCGGCCAGTCGCGCTCGAAGGCTTCGTTGATGGGTGCGATCGAATGGGTCAGGGCGTGGATCAGGGCGATGCGGGTCATGGCTTGGGTTTCGGCGGAATCGGTGACATGAACCGGCGGTTGTACAGCTTTTCCGTCTTGCGAGTTGCCGGTCAGCCCGCCTGCGATCCACGGACTGCGCGCGTCACCGTATCGATCGACGACGCCAGGCGCGCCGCGATCTCCTGCAAATCCTTCCGCCCGGCGATGAAAGGCGGTGCAAGCAGCACGTGATCGCCCTGCCTGCCATCGACCGTCCCACCGAAGGGATAGCAAAGCAGCCCTTGCGCCATCGCCTCCTTCTTGATCTGGGCGTGCAATTTCAGTCCCGGCTCGAAAGGCACCTTGTTCGCGCGGTCGGCGACCAGTTCGATACCCCAGAAGAAGCCCCTGCCCCGGATCTCGCCCACGTTCGGATGCGCGCCCAGCGTCTCGCGGAGCATCGCGCCGAAGGCTTCACCGTTGTCGCGCACCTTGGCGAGCAGGCCGTCGCGGTGGATCGTGCGCTGCACCGCGAGCGCGGCGGCGCAAGCCACGGGATGGCCGAGGTAGGTGTGCCCATGCTGGAAGAAGCCGCTGCCCTGCGACATCGCCTCGACGATCCTGCGCTGTGCCAACACCGCGCCGACCGGCTGGTAGCCGCCGCCCAGCCCCTTGGCGATCGTGACCAGATCGGGAATCACGCCTTCCTGCTCGCAGGCGTACAGAGTACCCGTGCGGCCCATGCCGCACATCACCTCGTCCAGGATCAGCAACACGCCGTAGCGGTCGCAAACCGCGCGCACGGCCTTGAAGTAGCCCGGCACCGGCGCCAGCACGCCGGCAGTCGCGCCGCCCACCGTTTCGGCCACGAAGGCGATCACGCGGTCGGCGCCCTGCGCGAGGATCGCCGCCTCCAGTTCGGCCGCCAGCCGCAGGCCGTATTGTTCGGCCGTCTCGCCCTCGCGCTGTTCCCGATAGGGATAGCACGGCGACACATGCGTCGCCTGCACGAGGATCGGCGCGAAAGGCTCGCGGCGCCATGCGTTGCCGCCGACCGCCAGCGCGCCGAGCGTGTTGCCGTGGTAACTCTGCCGGCGTGCGATGAAGTGCGTCCGCTGTGGCTGGCCAATCTCGACGAAGTACTGCCGCGCCATCTTGAGCGCCGACTCGACCGCCTCCGAGCCGCCGCTCACCAGGTACACGTGGCTCATGCCTTCGGGCGCGGTGCGGATCAGTTCGTCGGCCAGTTCCTCCGCCACCTCGGTCGTGAAGAAGCTCGTGTGCGCATAGGCGAGCTTGTCGATCTGCGCATGCATCGCCGCGATCACGTCCGGGTGGCCATGCCCGAGGGACGACACCGCCGCCCCGCCCGAAGCATCGAGGTATTCGCGCCCGGCGGCGTCGCGCAGGGTCATGCCGCTGCCGGACACGGCGACTGGCGGCGTCTGGCGAAGGTGGCGGTGGAAGACGTGCGTCACGGCGGCTCTCCGATTGTGGAACTAACGTATTGGTGCAATTATTGTTTGGAACATTTGTTCCGTCAACAAGCCGTCCGAACCACGTTGTTTCATCCAGTACATTCGTTTGAACGAAAAAGAGAGGGAAATCATGGGTGTCAAGGACGACCTCAGGGAGCGCTTCGCGACTCTGAGCCCGGCGTTGCAACAGATCGCGAAGTACGTGCTCGACCATCCGAACGAAGTCGTGACCCGCTCGATGCGGACCGTCGGCACGCGCGCGGGTGGCACGCCGGCGACGTTGGTGCGCTTTGCCCAGCATCTGGGATTTGCCGGCTGGCCGCAGTTCAAGGAGGCGGTCGCGGCGGAGCTGGGCCTGGCTTCCGAAGCCTACGGCGAGCGCGCCCGCACCCTCGTCGGTCGCGCGAGCGACCAGTCGTTGGTCGGCGAGATGTTCAAGGTCCACCGCCACAACCTCGAATCCACCGAGCGCATGAGCGGACCTTCCCTGCATCGCGCCTGCGCGCTGCTGGAAAAGGCGGCCACCGTGCACGCAGCGGGTTTCAGGGCGTGCTTCTCGGTCGCCTTTTCCTTCGTCTACGTCTACCGGATGTTCCGCGCCAGCGTGCGCCTGATCGACGGTCAGGGCGGGTTGCTCGAAATGCAGCAGCGCGCGATGGTCAAGGGCGATGCGCTGGTCATCGCCAGTTTCGCACCCTACTCCCGCGAGGCGCTGCAGGTCGCCCAGGCGGCCAAGGCGGCCGGATGCAAGGTGCTGGCGCTGACCGACAGCGAGGCGTCGCCGCTGTCGCTGCTGGCGGACGAGACGCTGCTTTTTGCCATCCACAGTCCTTCGTTCTTCCCATCGGTCGCTGCCGCCGCGGCCTTGACGGAGGCCCTGCTGGAATTGCTCGCCAGCCGCGCCGGCAAGTCGGTCGTGAAGCGAATCGAGCAGGCTGAAGCTCAGCTGTTCGAGTCCGGCGCCTACCTGCAGGCGCCACGACCACGCGGGGGTTGACTCAGGAACCGGTCTTCGCGACGGGCTGTGTCGCGAGAGGCTGCGGCTTGTCCTGATCCATCCAGTCGGCCTGCCAGCCGCCGCCCAGTGACTGGATCAACGCCACCGCCGCGATCTGGCGATTCGATTCCAACTGAAGCAGCGTTTGCCGCGCATTGAGCGCGGACACCTGCGCAACCACGACGCTGGTGTAGTCGATGGTGCCGGCACGGTAGCGGTTGAGGAACTGCTGCTCCGTGCGATCGGCAGCGGCAGAAGCCTCGCGGCGATTCACTTCCTGTTGCGCGAGGCTGGCGCCCGCGGTGAGTTGGTCCTCGACATCCTGGAACGCGGTCAGCACCGTCTGCCTGTAGCGCGCCACAGCCGCTTCGTGGCCAGCCTTGGCTGCATCGACGCTCGCGCCGATCGCGCCGGCATCGAACACGACTTGTGCGACCGACAGGCCCAGCGACCAAAGCGTGTTCGACGCGTTGAACAGATCGCCCACCTTGCTCGCCGCGCTGCTGATTCCGCCGTTGAGCGTGAAGTTCGGATAGTAGGCAGCACGCGCAATGCCGATCTGTGCATTGGCGGCCGCCACTGCCCGCTCTGACGCGGCAATGTCGGGCCTGCGCTGCAGGAGCGTCGTCGGTACGCCGGTCGGCACGCCCGGAACGACGGGCTTCCAGTCGGCAACCGGCAGCGAGAAATCGGCTGGCGGCACCCCCACGAGCACCGCGATGGCGTGCTCCAGCGTGTCGCGGGTGCTCTGCACCGCCTGGCGTTGGGCCCGAGTGGACAGATAGAGCGTCTCCGCCTGCAACACATCGCTTTGCGCCGCGATGCTGGCCTCGTAGCGGTTGCGAGTGATCTCCAGGCTGCGCTTGTAGCCTTCGATGGTGACGTCGAGGATGTGAATTTCGGCATCGGCCTCGCGCAAGGAGAAATAGTTGGTCGCGAGCGTGGCGATCGACGACAACCGCGCGAGCGCGAGGTCGGCCTCGCTCGCCTGCGCGTTGGCCTGCGCGCTGTCGACGGCCTGGCGCAGTCGACCCCAGACGTCCGGCGTCCAGTCGGCATTCAGCGTTGCGGTAGCGGCCGTCACGGGCGACTTGTTGCGGGCACCGGTGCGAACCGCGCTCCCATCCAGCGTGACGCTCGGGAACAGCGCCGCGCGCTGCCCGCGAACCAGCGCCTGGGCCTGTGAATAGTTGGCGACCGCGGTCGCGATGTTCTGGTTCGACACCTGCACGCGGCCCGCGAGATCGTCGAGGGTCGGGTCCTCGAAAAGCTTCCACCACTCGCCGCGATCCAGCGCATCGGCCGGCGCTGCGGGCAGCCACCCTTCGGCCGCCGGCGCGGATTTCCACGCGGCCGGCGCCGCGGTCGTCGGCTGGACATAGGCGGGGCCCACTGCGCAGCCGGCCAGTGCCGCGGCCATGGCCAGGGCCACGGAGGTGCGCATGAAACTGCGGCGCTGAGGGCGACGGAAGGAAAGTCGGTTCGGTGCGGTCATGGTGTCGGGGAGGCGTCGGCGGCGCGGCTCAGGTATTTCTCGTTGGCGGGTCGGCGGCGCAGCTTGTCGAGCAGCACGTAGACGACCGGCGTGGTCAGCAGCGTCAGCAACTGGCTTGCGATCAATCCGCCGATGATCGCGACGCCCAGCGGCTGGCGCAGTTCCGCGCCCAGGCCGAAGCCGATCGCGAGCGGCAGCGCGCCGAGCGCCGCGGCCAGCGTGGTCATCAGGATCGGACGGAAGCGCAGCAGGCACGCTTCGCGCACGGCCTCCACCGCCGTGAGCCCTCGCGAGCGCTCGGCCTCCAGCGCAAAGTCGATGATCAGGATGGCGTTCTTCTTGACGATGCCGATCAGCAGGAAGACGCCGATCAGCGCAATGATGGAGAACTCCATGCGGAACAGCAGCAGCGCCAGCACTGCGCCCACGCCCGCGGACGGCAGGGTCGTCAGCACGGTAATCGGATGAATCAGGCTCTCGTAGAGCACGCCCAGCACGATGTAGATGACAACCAGCGCCGCGACGATCAGGAACCATTGCTGCCCCTGGGACTGCTGCGCCGCCAGCGCGGTGCCCTGGAAGCTGCCGCGCACGTTGACCGGCATCGCGATGTCGGCCTCGGCCTGCGCAACGATGCGCTTGGCGTCGCCCAGGCTCACGCCATCGGCCAGGTTGAACGAGACGGTGCTGGCAAGCTCGGTGTCCTGGTGGTCGATGGACGTCGGCACCGCGCGCTCGCTGAATTTCGCGAAGGCCGACAGCGGCACCATCAGCGTCGTGTCAGTCGCGACCTGCTGCCCCGTGGAGGCGGTGCGCAGCGCAGGGTTGGCCGAGATGAGGGTCGATGTACCGGTCGTCGCATCCCTGTTTTCGTCGAGCGAACTGACGATCGTCGCGCCGTTTGCCGTGGTGGTGCTCGCCAGCGTCGAGGGCACGAAGAGGTCCTTGAGCACGATCGGCGCGCGCTGGAAGCGCGGCGCCCATTCCATGATCACGGAGTACTGGTTGAGCTCGTCGTAGATGGTCGCCACCGAGCGTTGGCCGTAGGCGTTGTAGAGCGCGTTGTCGACTGCCATCGACGTGACGCCGAGCCGCGCGGCGGCGTCTCGGTCGACGTCGACGTAGGTCTCGACGCCGTTGTCGGCGTCATCGCTGTCGACATCGGTCAGAGTCTCCTCCTGCCGCAAGCGGTCGGCCAGCTTGGTGGACCAGGTGCGCAGATCGGCGAGGTTGTCGCTCTTGAGCGTGTATTGGTAGGTGGAGTTGCTCGACCGTCCGCCCATGCGCAAGTCCTGCACGGGGCTCAGGAACACGCGCAGCCCCGTCAGCTGGTTGAGTTGCGGGCGAAGGCGGTCGATGACCGCCTGCGTGCGTTCGGTGCGCTCGGAAGTGGGCTTGAGATTGACGAACATGAATCCGCCGCCCGCCCGGCTGCCGCCCGCGAAGCCCACCACCGAGTCGACCGCCGGGTCCTTGTTGATGATGTCCACGGCCTGCCGCAGCTTTTCGTTGATGGCCTCCGACGAGATGCTCTGATCGGCGCGCAGGCCGGCGTTGAGCTGGCCGTTGTCCTGCTGCGGAAAGTAGCCCTTGGGAATGGCGCCAAAGAGATAGACATTCAGCCCGATCACTGCCAGCAGCACCGCGATGACCACGCCCTTGCTCGCGAGCGCCCAGTCGAGGCTGTGGGCATAGGTGCGCAGCGTGACGTCCCACATGCGTTCGGCCATGCGGATGAACCAGGCACGCACCCGGCCCGGCGGCTTGCCGGTCTCTTCGGCCTCGCTGCGCAACAGCATGGCGCACAGCATCGGCGTGGTGGTCAGCGAGATCACGAGTGAAATCATCACCGCGACCGACAGCGTGACCGCGAATTCGCGGAACAGCCGTCCGACCTGGCCGCCCATGAAAAGCAGCGGGATGAACACGGCCACCAGCGAGATGCTGATCGACAGCACGGTAAACCCGACTTCGCGCGCGCCGCGCAAGGCCGCCTCGACACGGTTCATGCCCGTTTCGACATGGCGCATCGTGTTTTCGAGCACAACGATCGCATCGTCGACCACGAAGCCGGTCGCAACGGTGAGCGCCATCAGGCTCAGGTTGTTGAGGCTGTACCCCAGCAGGTGCATCACGCCGAAGGTGCCGAGCAGCGAAACCACCGTGGCCACCGCCGGCACGATGGTGGCACGCGCCTTGCGCAGGAACAGGCCGACCACGAGCACGACGAGGACGATGGAGATCATCAGCGTGCCCTCGATCTCGCGCAGGGAGGCGCGGATGGAGTTGGTGCGGTCCGAGGCGACCTGAATGTCGATGTCCTGTGGCAGCTGCGCGCGAAGCTCTGGCAACAGCTTGCGCACACCGTCCACGGTCTCGATGATGTTGGCGCCCGGCGCCTGCGTGACAAGCACGATCACCGCGGGCGCGCCGTTGAAGAGACCCAGCGTACGCGTGTTCTCGACGCCGTCGATCACGCGCGCCACATCGCCCAGGCGTACGGCCGCGTTGTTGCGCCATGCAATGACGAGATCCTTGTAGTCGGCCGCACGCCTTCCGGGCGCCGGCGTGTAGATCTGCAGCTTGCGATCGCCGCTTTCGATCGCGCCTTTGGGTCGGTTCGCGTTGTTGGCCTGGATCGCTGCGCGCACGTCCTCGGTGCTGATGCCGAGATTGTTCAGCGCAAAGGGCTCCAACTCCACGCGCACCGCAGGCAGTGAGCCACCGCCGATCTCGACCTCGCCCACGCCTTCGACCTGAGACAGCCGCTGGCTGACGATGTTGGAGACTTCTTCGTAGATCTGCCCTGGCGTGCGGGTCTTGGAGGTCAACGCAAGAATCATGACCGGCGCGGCGGTCGGATTGCGCTTGCGATAGGTCGGATTGCTCCGCAACGTGGCCGGCAGATCGACGCGCGCCGCATTGATGGCGGCCTGCACCTCACGCGCGGCACTGTCGATGTTGCGGCTCAGGTCGAATTGCAGCGTGACCCGTGCCGATCCGTTGGAACTCGTCGACGTGAGTTCATTGACACCGGGAATGATGCCCAGCCTGCGCTCCAGCGGCGTGGCGACGCTCGACGCCATCGTGCTGGGACTCGCGCCGGCAAGCTGCGCCTGGACCGAGATCGTCGGGAAATCGACTTGCGGGAGCGGCGACACCGGCAACACCAGGAAACCGACAATGCCGGCCAGGGCCAGGCCGATGGTCAGCAGGACCGTCGCGATCGGGCGCTCGACGAAAGGTCTCGAGAGGTTCATGGGGTGCTGTTGGGGTGGCGGAGGCGGGCGGTGTGCGCTGGGCCGGCCGACGTCACCGGCCCTTCGGGCTGCCCTGCGCTGCTCGCGGTACGCGGGGTCCGCGCAAACTCGCTTCGCTCAAACACGCGCGGCCCTTTTTCCGCGCACCGCTGCGCTGCTCGGCGGTGCCTCAACGGCCGGCCCAGCGCACACCGCCCGCCTCCGCGGAAAGGGTGGGGGTAGTTTGTCCGCCACCGTCGCTGTGATGAACTCGCAGGCCATAGGCGTTCGAGACGCACGCATCCGTCGCACACCCACGGAGCCCGGTATGCGGTGCGGGCTGTGCGACCCTTCTGCGCCGCCGAAGCGCGCAGCCTCAGGCGGATCAGGGCCGCGTGTGTCTGAGCGCAGCGAGTTTCACGCGGACCCCGCCTGAGGCGAGCACTGCAGGGAAGCCCGAAGGGCCGGCGCAGCGGGGTCGCACAGCCCGCACCGCATAC
>NZ_JBFTNY010000027.1:0-86422 GCF_056397705.1 Variovorax sp. 05L425
TCGGGCTTCCCTGCAGTGCTCGCCTCAGGCGGGGTCCGCGTGAAACTCGCTTCGCTCAGACACACGCGGCCCTGATCCGCCTGAGGCTGCGCGCTTCGGCGGCGCAGAAGGGTCGCACAGCCCGCACCGCATACCGGGCTCCGTTGTTGGCGACGAATGCGCGCGCCTCGAACGTCGACAGCCTGCGCGTTGGTCACGGCGATGGCGGCGGACAGTCCACCCCCACCCTTTCCGCGATGGCGGGCGGTGTGCGCTGGGGCGGCCGTTGAGGCACCGCCGAGCAGCGCAGCGGTACGCGGATCAGGGCCGCGCGTGTTTGAGCGAAGCGAGTTTCGCGCGGACCCCGCGTACCGTGAGCAGCGCAGGGCAGCCGCGAAGCGGCCGGTGACGTCGGCCGGCCCAGCGCACACCGCCCGCCATCGCCCCCCAACGCACTCTTCACTCATTCCTAGTACCCCAACTTCCGCGGCAACCACAATGCCAGTTCCGGCCAGATGATGACGGCCACCATCACAAGGAACATGGCGAACAGCATCCAGCCCACCCACCGCACGGTCTCTTCCATGCGCACATTGGCGATCCGGCAAGACACCATCAGGTTCACGGCCAACGGCGGCGTGAACTGTCCGAGCGCAACCTTGAGCGTCAGGATCACGCCGAACCAGACTGGATCCCACTTGTAGTGCTGCACGATCGGCCAGAGCAGCGGCACGAAGATCAGGAAGATCGACACACCGTCGAGGAACATGCCCACGGTGATCAGCAGCAGGATCAGCAGCGACAGCACGCCGTATTCACCAAGCCCCGAATTCACGATCGCGCGTGTGACGGGATCGATCACGCCCAGTGTCGACAACGAGTACGCAAAGATGCCCGCCAGCGACACCACCAGCAGGATCACCGCCGACAACTCGCCCGACTCGCGCAGGATCATGAACAGGTCCTTGACCTTGATCGTGCGATGGATCGCCATGCCGACGAAGAGGCCGTAGAACACCGCCACCACCGCCGCTTCCGTCGGCGTGAAGAGGCCTGCGCGCATGCCGCCGAGGATCAGAACCGGCGCCGCCAGGCCCCAGGTCGCTTCGCGGAAGCTCTTCCAGAACGGCGGGCGCGGGAGGCTCGATTCGAGCGCGCCCATCTTGTGCTTGCGTGCCAGCCACACTGCCGGAACGATCAGCGCAATGCCGGCCAGGATGCCCGGCACCATGCCCGCGGCGAACAGCGCGGGCACCGAAGCACCTGGCACCAGCACCGAATACACGATGAAGGCCACCGAGGGCGGGATCAGGATGTCGGTCGCCGCCGCTGCGCCGACCACGCTCGCCGAATACGCATCGGGATAGCCGGCACGCGACATCGCCGTGATCATCACCGCACCGACTGCCGCCGCATTGGCCGGGCCCGAACCCGAGATGCCGCCGAGGAACATCGCCACGACGATCGCCACCAGGGGCAGCATGCCGGGCCCGCGACCGACGATGGCGATCGCGAAGTTGACCAGCCGCAGCGCCACGCCCGAGCGGTCGAAGATAGAGCCGACCAGCACGAACATCGGAATCGCGAGCAACGGATATTTGCCAAGACCGGCGTAGAAGTTCTGCGGTACGGCCAGCAGGCCGAACCACTGCGCGTCGCCGTTGGCCAGCGCAATGCAGGCCGCGCCCGCGAGCCCGAGCGCGGCGCCGATCGGCACGCCGACCAGCATCATCAGGATGAAGGCGACGAAGAGAAGGGTGGGGATCATCGGTCCACGTCCCTGTCATTCGACCCGTAGTTCGTCTTGCGGCCACGGCGGACGAACAGGCCCACGGCGCGCAGCGCGATCGCGAAGGACACGATCGGCAGCCAGATCGAATACCACCACTGCGGCACGCCGATGCCCGGCGAGGTTTCCTCGTAGCGGTAGTCGTCCCACACCACGCGCACGCTGAGTGCGGCGATCAGGAAGAACAGGACCGCCACCGTGGCAGCGCCGAACTGTGCGAGGCGCTTGCGGCGCGACATCGAGCCGCTTTCGGCGAAGTATTCGATTCGGATGTGCCTGTCACGCGCCACGGCGGCGGAGCCCGCGACCAGTGCCAGCAGGATCATGAGGAACACCGAGAACTCTTCCGTCCACGCGAAGGACGAATCGGTGAAATAGCGCACCAGCACATTGGCGAAGGTGATACAGGCCAGCAGGCCCATGATGATCACCGTCGCCCAGTCCTCGATGGCAAGCGGCACGCGCGTGGGTTCGTCGGCGGCTTCGAGTTCAGGGGGAATGGGGCTGGCGGCGTCCAGCACGGGGCCGGACTCGTTGGGAGTGGTCATCGGGATTGCGGGCAGATGAGGCAGAGGCCGTGTCACCGGGCGGACGCCGGGACGGGATCCGTGCACCTCGACAGCGAAGCGATGATGAATCGTAACGATCGATGACCACTTCGCTCATCGGGGGTTTCCTTAGCTGCCGCGCCTTTTCGCCGGTCTCCCTCCCGGCGAAAAGGCGCTATGCCAAGACCACTTGGGTCTTGAAGGGAAGCCGCCCGAGGGCCTGCTGCAAACGGTCTTGCAGTTGTGCCGCGTGCGCGCCGGCAGCCGCCGCGTGGATGACCACCCGCAGCGCGTTCTCGCCCGCTGCCTGCACTTCGGGCCGCGCAGCGGCATCGATGCCCAGCGCCGCGCAAGCTTCATCGACCATCGCGGCAGCCACCTTGCGCGCGGCCATCGCGCGCAGTTCGGGCTTGTAGATCTTGCCGACGTTGGTCATGGGCATGGTCTCGATCACGATCACCGCCTTCGGCTTGGCCGGCGCCTCGTCGACGTGCTCGGCCGTGAAGGCCAGCAGTTCGGCTTCGCTCGCCGATGCACCGGGGACGAGCGTCGCGAAGACCACCGGCAGTTCGCCCGCATAGGCATCGGGCGCACCGACCGCGGCGCACAACTGAACGGCCGGGTGCGCGCCCAGCGCATCTTCGATCGTCTTCGGATCGATGTTGTGGCCACTGCGGATGATCAGGTCCTTGGACCGGCCGCTCAGGTTGAGCCGCCCTTCGCTGTCGAGCCAACCCAGGTCGCCCGTGGCGAGCCAGCCGTCGGCAGTGAATGCCTTGGCGTTGTCGGCCGGGTCGACGAAACCCGAGAACACGTTTGGCGACTTGAAGAGCACCATGCCTTGCTCGCCGGGTGGCAGGTCGCGATCGCTGGCGTTGCCGTTCTCATCGAGCGCCACGATGCGCAACTGCGAATAGGGCAGGCGGAAGCCGACGCAGCCGGCCGGCCCGATCACGCCCGGCGGCGTGATGGTCGAGATGCCGGCCATCTCGGTCATGCCAAGACTTTCATGCACGTGCAGTCCGAACAGGCGCTCGAAGCGGGCCGCGAGTTCCGGCGCCAGCACGGCGGCGCCGGTGCGGCAGTAGTTGATCGACGAGATGTCCGCGCCGTCGAGCGGCACGTTGGCCAGCGCAGCCAGCACCGTCGGCACCGCCGACAGCGAGGTCGGCCGATACTTCTCGACCAGCCGCCAGTAGTTGGCGAGCACCTCCTTGTTGCGCAGCAGGGTCGTGGTCGGAATGATCATTTCCACGCCCGCCGAGAGCAACGCCAGCGAGGCCGGCAGCACGCCCGCCACATGGAACAGGGGGTAGCCGTTGATGGCGGCGTCCTTCGGACCCTGGCCGGTGATCTGAATGCTGGCCCACGCCGTGAACACCTGCGCGCCGTGGCTGTGCCGTGCGAGCTTGGGCGCGCCGGTGGTGCCGCCGGTGTGGAAGTACGCCGCGATGTCGCCGGTCTGAATGTCGCGCCCGCTCACCAGCCGGTCGGCGGGCTCCCTTGTGCGCAGTGCGTTGAAGTCGGCCACGCCCTCTGGGAGCGGACCGGCGCTGCCAGGCACTTCGTCGTGCGGTGACACGCGCAGGACGGTGGTGAGCATAGGCACCTGCGAGCGCAGCCGCATCGCCTTGGACCACATGCCCGAATCGGACTCGGAGCCGTACGCGATCAACACCTTGGCGCGCCCCGCCGTCATCAGCGAGACCAGCTTCTCGTCGGTCAGGAGCGGGTTGAGCGGCTGCGCGATGCCCGCCGCCGCGCCGCCCCAGAGCGCGAGGTGGTATTCGAGGCATGCCGGCAGCAACACCGCCACCGCATCATCCGGACCGACGCCGAGACCGTGCAGCAGGTTCGCGGTCTGGTGGATGCCGGCCAGCAGCTCGGCATAGGACCAGCGGATCGGTTCGTCGGCGGGATTGCCCGTGCGCAGGAAAGTCAGTGCCGGTTTGTCACCGAAGGCCGCGCCCGAATTGCGGAAGATCTCGTACGTGCTGCGGACCGTCAGCGCCTTGCTCAACGGCGTTTCCTCGAGCTTGCGGATATCCGCCATGCCGCGGACCGGGAATGCCTGGCTGAACGGGGCAGCAGTGGGCATGGCTGTCGTGCTCATGACGGTTGTCTGCCGAGTTCGACGTAGCGCTGCAGATGATGGTCTTCGTCGCCGAGCTGATGGTCGATCATCACGAGCCGCTTGGCATAGTGGGCCAACGGCAGTTCCCAGGTCATGCCGATGCCGCCGTGCATCTGGATGCTCTCCTGCGCGACCAATGTGCCGATGCGGCCGATGCTGAATTTCGCAGCCGACAGCGCACGTTCTCGGGTGAGCCGGTCCGAATCGATGACCGCTGCGGCATTGATCACGGCCGAGCGTGCCTGCTCGATCTCCAGCAGCAGGTCGGCCATGCGGTGTTGCAGTGCCTGGAAGCTGCCGATGAGCATGCCGAACTGCTTGCGCGTGCGCAGGTATTCGAGCGTGGCGGTCTTCGCCGCCTCCATGGCGCCGAGGGCTTCGGCGCACAGCGCGAGAACACCGCGGCCGATTGCGCGCTCGAGCGTCGCGAAGCCCCGGCCTTCGGCACCCAGCAGCGCATCGGCGCCGAGCTTGACATGGTCGAAAGTGAGTTCGGCCACGCGGCCGCCGTCGATGCCGGGGCAGCCGCGCACCTTCAGGCCCGGTGTGTTCGCGGGAACGAGGAAGAGCGAGATGCCGGCTTCGTCATCCACGGCGCCCGAAGTGCGGGCCGAGACCACGAAGACCCCGGCCTGCTCGCCCTGAGCCACTACCGCCTTGGCACCGTCGAGCACCCAGCCGTCGCCGCTGCGCACAGCGCGCGTCTGCACGCGCGAAAGTTCATAGTGCGATTCGGGCTCGTCGTGCGCGAAGCCTGCGACGGTGGTGCCGGCGACGATGTCCGCGAGCACGGCCTTCTGCGCGTCGTTGCCAACGGCAGCGATCGCCTCGCCGGCCATCACGGCGCCGAGCAGCGGTTCGACCACAAGGCCGCGACCGAGCGCCTCGAAGACCACGGCGACATCGAAGCCCGCGCCGCCGAAGCCCCCGTCGGCCTCCTTGAACAGCGCGCCGATCACGCCCAGCTCTGCGAACTGTTGCCAGATTTCGGTGCTGTAACCGTGTGCCGATCGTGCAATGCGGTCGCGCGTCTCGAAGCCGTACTGTTCCGCGATGAAACGGTTCAGGCTGTCGGCCAGCATGCGCCGGTCTTCGGTGTGTTCGAAGTTCATGGCAGTTCTCTCAGAGTCCCAAGATCATCTTGGAGATGATGTTTTTCTGGATTTCATTGGAGCCGCCAAAGATTGACAGCTTGCGGTTGTTGAAGTAGCGCGCTGCCGCGGACGCGGCATAGGCTGGGCCGAAGGGTTCGCCGTCGAAGCCTTCCTTCAGCGCCTCGGCGACGAAGGGCCGTGCATAGGCGCCCATCGCGCGGCGCGTGAGCGACGAGATCTCCTGCCGGATCTCGGTCCCGCGGATCTTGAGCATCGAGCTTTCCGCGCCCGGCACGCCGCCGCCGGCCACGGCAGCGATCACCCGCAGGTTGGTCGTCTTCATGTTCTCCAGGTCGATCTCGACCCGGGCCATGCGTGCAGCAAAGGCCGGATCCTCCGCGAGCGGGCGGCCGTTCTTCGTCTGCTTCGCGGCAATCTTCTTGAGCTGTTCCATCGCCGCGACCGAGAAGCCCACGCCCGCGATGTTGGTGCGCTCGTAGGTCAGCAGGTACTTGGCGCAGGTCCAGCCCTTGTCTTCCTCGCCGACAAGGTTCTCCGCCGGCACGCGCACGTCGGAGAAGAACACCTCGTTGACTTCGTGCTCGCCGTCGAGCGTGATGATCGGCCGCACCTCGACGCCGGGCGACTTCATGTCGATCAGCAGGAAGCTGATGCCTTCCTGCTTCTTGGCCTCGCGGTTGGTACGCACCAGGCAGAAGATCATGTCGGCGTGCTGGCCCAGCGTGGTCCAGGTCTTCTGGCCGTTGACGATGTAGTGGTCGCCCTGCGCGTCGTGCCCGCGCACGGCCTGTGTCTTGACCGCGGCAAGGTCGGAGCCTGCGCCCGGCTCCGAGTAACCCTGGCACCACCAGTCGGACCCGTCGAGGATGCGCGGCAGCCAGTAGCGCTTCTGCGCTTCGTTGCCGTACTTGATCAGCACCGGGCCGAGCATGTTCACGCCAAAGGGCACGATGCGCGGCGAGTGGGCCAGGGCGCATTCGTTCTCGAAGATGAACTTCTCGATGGCCGTCCAACCCGGGCCGCCGTACTGCTCGGGCCAATGGTTCGCGAGCCAGCCGCGTTCATTCAGGATGGCGTGCCATTCCTGCATGTCGGCCTTGCTCAGGTGCTTGCCGGTGGCGACCTTGTCGGAAAGCCGCTTGGGCAGCTTGGCAGCCAGGAAGGCGCGCACTTCGCTGCGGAACGCTTCCTCTTCGGGCGTGAAATTCAGGTCCATGCCGGACTCCTCAATGAATCAACAGATCAATAGATTTCGAACAGGCCCGCCGCGCCCATGCCGCCGGCGATGCACATCGTCACGACCGCGTACTTCGCACCGCGACGCTTGCCTTCGATGAGCACATGCCCCGCGAGGCGCGAGCCCGTCATGCCGAAGGGGTGGCCGATGGAGATCGCGCCGCCATTGACATTGAGCCGTTCCGACGGAATGCCGAGCTTGTCCTGGCAGTAGATCGACTGCGAGGCGAAGGCTTCGTTGAGTTCCCACAGGTCGATGTCGCTCACCTTCAGGCCGTGGCGCGCCAGCAGTTTCGGCACCGCGAACACAGGGCCGATGCCCATTTCGTCGGGCTCGCAACCGGCCACAGCGAGGCCGCGGAACGCACCCAGGGGTTTGAGGTTGGCGCGTTCGGCTTCCTTGGCTTCCATCAGCACGCAGGCCGATGCGCCGTCGGAAAGCTGCGAGGCATTGCCTGCGGTGATGAACTTGTCCGGGCCCATCACGGGTTGCAGCTTGGCGAGCGCGTCGTAGGTGGTGCCGCGGCGATTGCAGGTGTCGTGGTCGATCGTCACTTCGCGCTGCGTGACTTCCTTGGTGTCTTTGTTCGTTTCGGCCATCGTGGTGGTGCAAGCCACGATCTCGTCCTTGTAGCGGCCTGCGATCTGCGCCTCTTCGGTCTTGCGTTGGCTTTCGGCGGAGAAGCGGTCCTGCGCCTCGCGGCTGATGCCGTAGCGCTGCGCCACGATGTCGGCGGTCTCGATCATCGCCATGTAGAGCGCGGGCTTGTGCTCCACGATCCACGGGTCCATGCCGCTGTCGCCGGTGTCGGTCGCGCTGCGGGTGCGGATCTGCGAGATGCTCTCCACGCCGCCCGCGATCATGGCCGGCGCGCCGTCCACCACGATGCGCCCCGCCGCCATCGCGATCGCCTGCAGGCCCGATGCGCAGAAGCGATTGACCGTGGTGCCGGCGATCGAGATCGGCAGTCCCGCGCGGATGATGCTCTGGCGTGCGATGTTGCGGCCCGTCGTCCCTTCGGGGTAGCCGCAGCCGAGGATCGCGTCCTCGATCAGCGCGGCATCGATGCCCGCGCGCTCCACCGCGGCCTTCACCGCGAAGGCGGCCAGCGTGGGGCCGGGCGTGATGTTGAATTCGCCGCGGTGCGCCTTGGTGAGCGGGGTGCGGGCGGTGGAAACGATGACAGCTTCGCGCATGGTGATTGGCTTTCAGTCTTGATTGAGGCTTGCGAAATCGGCGCCGCGTTCGACCAGGTCGACCAGCAGCGGGGAGGGCTTCCAGAACACCGGGTCCTGCTTGGCAAACTCGCGGATGTCGGCCAGCACCTTGGCAAGGCCCACGGTGTCGGCGTACTTCATCGGGCCGCCGCGATGGCGCGGAAAGCCGTAGCCGCACAAGAAGGTCACGTCGACGTCGAGCGGCCGCAGCGCGATGCGCTGGTGCACGACATTGGCGCCCTCGTTGATCATCGCGGCCATGTAGCGGCGCATGATTTCCTCGTCGGTGAAGCTGCGCGGCGTGATGCCCGCGCGCCGGCGCTCGGCGTCGATGATGGCGAGCACTTCGGGGTCGGGCGTGCCGGTGCGCGCACTTTCGGGATAGAGGTAGTAGCCACGCTGCGTCTTCTGGCCGAACCAGCCGCGCTCGCAGATGCGGTCGGCGATCTGCACGTAGCGGGCCTTCGGGTCGCCCGACTTTCGTGCTGCAGCTTTGCGTTTCCGCGTGGCCCAGCCGATGTCGCCGCCGGCGAGGTCGGAGACCTGGAACGGGCCCATCGGATAGCCGAAGTCACGCACCGCCTGGTCGATCTGGTAGGGCGATGCGCCGTCTTCCATCATGTGGTCGGCCGCCTGGCGATAGACCGCGAGGATGCGGTTGCCGATGAAGCCGTCGCACACGCCGGCGCGCACCGGCACCTTCCTGAGCTTCTTGGCAAGCTCGAAGCCGGTCGCGACCACGTCGGCGCTCACCTTGGCGGGCACCACGATCTCCAGCAGCTTCATGATGTTGGCGGGCGAGAAGAAGTGCAGGCCCACCACATCTGCAGGGCGTGAGATGCTTGCGGCGATCTCGTCGATGTCCAGGTAGGACGTGTTGGTGGCGAGCACCGCGCCCGGCTTGCACACGCGATCGAGCTCGGCGAAGACGGCCTTCTTGACGCCCATCTCTTCGAAGACGGCCTCGACCACGATGTCGACCTTTGCCAATGCGTCGTAGGAGGTCGATCCCGAGAAGCGCGCCATGACGGCGGCCTTGGCTTCGGGCGTCATGCGGCCCTTTTGGATGAGGCCGTCGTAGACCTTCTCGACATTGGCGCGGCCGCGTGCGAGCTGGGTCTCGTCGCGCTCGATCATCGTGACCGGGATGCCCGCATCGAGCATGGCCACCGCGATGCCGGCACCCATCGTGCCGCCGCCGACGATGCCGGCGGAGTCGAGCTGCCGCGGCTTGGCGGCCTTGGTTTCGGGCGCCTTCAGCACTTCGCGCTCGGCAAAGAAGGCGTGGATCAAGCCGGCGCGCTGCGGGCTTTCGATGCACTGCATGAACAACTTGCGTTCGAGCGCCATGCCTTCGTCGAAGGGCAGCGAGAGCGCGCCCTCGACGGCTTCGACGATCTTCATCGGCGAGAAGAGGCCGCGGCTTTTCCTGGCGGTGTCGGCACGGGCGGCTTCGAGCGCGGCGCGGCTTGCTTCGGCATCGGCCAGGGCTTGTGCGTCCCGCGTACGGCGCACGGGTGCCTTGGCGGCGACGAGTTCCTTGGCGTAGGCGAGGCCTTCCGCCAGCGCATCGGCGCCAACGCCCTGCCGGTCGATCAGGCCGAGCGCCAGCGCTTCCTTGGCACCGGCGTGGCGGCCGCTCAGCATCAACTCGATCGCCGGCTTCACGCCGATCAGGCGGGGCGTGCGTTGCGTGCCGCCGGAGCCGGGGATCAGGCCGAGCGCCACTTCAGGCAAGCCCAGCTTGGCTGAAGGCACGGCGAGCCGGTAGTGCGCTGACAGCGCGATCTCCAGGCCGCCGCCGAGCGCGGCGCCGTGGATCGCGGCCACCACAGGCTTGGTGCAGTCTTCGATGCGCTTGCAGACCTCGGGCAGCGACGGCGGCTGTGGCGTCTTGCCGAACTCGCGGATGTCGGCGCCGGCGATGAAGTTGCGTCCCGCGCCCACGATCAGCACCGCGGCAGCGCCGCTGTCGGCCTTGGCCGCCTCGATCGCGGCCACCAGGCCCCGGCGGACATCGACGCCGAGCGCGTTGACGGGAGGGTTGTCGACGGTCACCACCATCACGTCGGCATCGCGGCGGAAGGTGACGGGCAGGGGAACAGAAGAAGATGAGGAAGCGGCCATGCTGTATGTGTCTCCGAAGGCGAACTTGGCATTCTTCATCCGGCGTGCCGCTTTGACAATTGCATTGCTCGTTGACAGACTGTCAAAGAATTTTTGACAAAATGGCGCCCAAGCCATGGACTTGCAATCGCTCACTCTTCTCGTCGAAATCCTGGATGCCGGCAACCTCAGCGAGGCCGCGCGCCGGCTCAAGATGAGCCGCGCCAACGTCAGCTACCACCTGAACCAGCTCGAACGCTCCGTCGGCGCGCAGCTCGTGCGTCGCACCACGCGACGCGCCGAAGCGACAGAGATCGGCCTGCGCCTGTACCAGCACGGCATCGCCATCCAGGGCGAACTCATGGCGGCGAGGGAGTCCGTCGCCACGCTGGGCCAGAGCCTGCTGGGCAGCGTGCGCCTGAGCGTGCCCAGCGGCTACGGGCAGCTCGTGATGTCCGAATGGCTTCTCGACTTCAAGCGGCAGTACCCCGGCATCGTGCTCGACGTGCTGTTCGAGAACCGCATCCAGGACTTGCTGCGCGACGAAGTCGACATCGCGATCCGCGTGATTCCCGAGCCGCCGCAGAACCTGGTCGCGCGCGAACTCGGGCCGGTGCGCTACGTGGCCTGTGCGTCGACCGACTATGCGAAGCAGCACGGCCTGCCTACGCAACTCGATGCGCTGCGGGGCGCGCCGGTGGTCACCGCAGCCGTGATCGGGCGTCAACTGCGCGTGTCCGCCTACCAGGGCGAGGAGCGGCGGGAAGTGGTGCTGGAACCCACGCTGATCTCGGAGAACTTCCTCTTCCTGCGGCAAGCCATCCTCGCGGGCCTCGGCGTCGGACTGGTGCCCGACTATGTGGTGAACGACGATGTCAGGCGCGGCGACGTCGTGACCACGCTCGACGACTGGCGGCTGAGCATCTTCGGCACGCAGATGTACATGCTCTACATGCCGAACCGGCAGCACACGCGGGCGACGCGCACCTTCATCGATTTCATCCTGGAGCGGGCGCGCGGTGCGCGGCCCGTCGATGCGACGGGCGCTCGCACTTAGAAGCGTTGACCGCGCCGACATCCCGGGCAATCATCCGACCTCCCGCAACGGTTCACACGAGGTCTTCACATGGATACCCAGCTCGCAGGCAAGCTCGCACTGGTCTCCGGCAGCACCGCCGGCATCGGCCACGCCATCGCGACGGCCCTCGCTGCCGAAGGCGCGCGCGTCATCGTCAACGGCCGCTCGCAGGCATCGGTGGATGCGGCGGTCGCTGCAATCAGCGCCGGACCGGGCGGCGAGGTGCTCGGCTTCGCGGGCGACCTGAGCAAGCCTGACGTCGCCGAGGCGCTGCTGAGGCGCTTCCCGGGCATCGAGATTCTCGTCAACAACCTCGGCATCTTCGAGCCCAAGCCCTTCGAGGCGATCGACGATGCCGACTGGCTGCGCTTTTTCGATGTGAACGTACTGAGCGGGGTGCGCCTCGCCCGCCTTTGCCTGCCCGCAATGCGGCGCGCGAACTGGGGCCGGATCATCTTCATCTCCAGCGAGAGCGCGGTCCAGATCCCCGCCGAGATGATTCACTACGGCATGACAAAGACCGCGCAACTCGCCGTGTCCCGCGGGCTGGCCGAAGCGGTGGCCGGGACTGGCATCACGGTCAACAGCATCCTGCCCGGGCCCACCAAGTCGCGCGGCGTCGGCGATTTCGTCGACGCGCTGGCGAAGGCCGACGGCAAGACCTTCGATGAGTTCGAAAAGGAATTCTTCGAGAAAGTGCGGCCGACTTCGCTCATCAAGCGTTTCGCGTCGCCGCAGGAAGTGGCCTCGATGGTCACCTACATCGCCAGCCCGCTCTCGTCGGCGACGACCGGCGCTGCGCTGCGCGTGGACGGCGGCGTCGTGAAGAGCGCGGTCTGAGCATGGCGCCCGACGCGCTCCTCGCAAGCCAGATCGTCGTCAGGGTCTGCCTTTTCATCTTTGCCGCGATCGCCATGTTCGGCGGCACCTTGCAGATGGTCCTCGGCCAGCCGGACACCAGTCCGCGTCTGGACAACGTCCATCGATTCATGGCGGGGATCTACCTGTCCATGGGATTCATCTGCCTGTGGGCGGGGATCACCGTGCGCGAGCAGGGCTTCCTGGTCTATCTGATTGCCCTGGGGGTTTTCATCGCCGGCTGCGGGCGGCTCCTGTCGATCGCCAAGGTAGGGCTTCCGAAGCCGGCCGGGGTCTGGATCGGCTATCTCGTTCCTGAACTGCTTCTTCCCTTCGTCCTGGCGGCGGCGCACGCCCTGTAGACGTAGAACGCTGTGAAATTCGGCGGCGTCGAAAAAGCAAAACGGCGGACTGATCGTCGGAGCTGGGGTGAAACGGATCAGAACTGCCCATGCTCCCGAAAGCTGTAGAACTCGCCATAGCCGATGATGATGAAGTCTTGCAGCAACATGTTGTGCAGCTTGCCGAGTTCATGCATACGCAACGCCACCTCGATATCCGCCTCCGACGGCCGGCATGTACCGGACGGGTGGTTGTGGACGACGATGAGCGTCGAGGCTCGCGCGAGTATGGCGTTCCTGAATATTTCCACGGGCTCGAGCACTGCGTGATGCGCCGTACCCATGGACGCCACCTCATAGGAAAGAACTTCCAGTTGAGGATTCAGATGCAGGACAACGACCTTCTCCTTCGTTTCGTCCTGCATGTCCTTGAACAGCTCGTAGACCTGCCTGGGGTTCTCCACGGGCTTGTTCAACAGGTCATCGTCCACCCGTTTGCGGCTGAACGTGACCTTGAGTTCCTTCAAATAAGCCATCTTGCCTGTCTCTTCGGTAATTCACGAGCGGAGGAAAGGCCCTCCCGCCGGGTTCCGCGGTTCAATGGTATCAACCGGCTCCTTCGCGATGTTGTTTCGCGTGGCCCCGCAGGGCGATGGGACAATCTCTCCCCATGACAAGCCACGCCGACACCCTCACCATCACCCGCCCCGACGACTGGCACCTGCACGTGCGCGACGGCGCCGCGCTCGAAGCCGTGGTGCCGCACTCCGCACGCCAGTTCGGGCGCGCGCTGATCATGCCGAACCTGCGTCCTCCCGTGACGACTGCCGACCAGGCCGTGGCCTACCGCGAACGCATCCGCGCCGCAGTGCCCGCCGGCTTTGATTTCGAGCCCGTGATGTCGCTCTACCTGACCGACAAGCTGCCGCCCGACGAGATCGAGCGTGCTGCCGTAGCGGGCGTGCGCGCACTCAAGCTCTACCCTGCCGGTGCCACCACCAACAGCGATGCCGGCGTGACCGACATCAGGAAGACCTACGCCACGCTCGAAGCCATGCAGAAGCATGGCCTGCTGCTGCTCGTGCACGGCGAGGTGACGGACCCGGCCGTCGACCTGTTCGACCGCGAGGCTGTGTTCATCGACCGCGTGATGATCCCCTTGCGCCGCGACTTCCCCGAACTCAAGGTGGTGTTCGAGCACCTGACGACGAAGGAAGGCGCCCACTACGTGCGCGACGCGAGCCGCTTCACGGCAGCCACCATCACCGCGCACCATCTGCTCTACAACCGCAACGCCATCTTCACGGGCGGCATCCGCCCGCACTACTACTGCCTGCCGGTGCTCAAGCGCGAGACCCATCGCGTGGCGCTGGTCGAAGCGGCCACCAGCGGCAGCGACCGATTCTTCCTCGGCACCGACAGCGCACCGCACCCCGCGCACCTGAAGGAACACGCCCTCGGCTGCGCCGGCTGCTACACCGGGCTCACCGCGCTGGAGCTCTACGCAGAAGCCTTCGACAACGCCGGTGCGCTGGACAAGCTCGAAGGCTTCGCCAGCTTCCACGGCGCCGACTTCTACGGCATGCCGCGCAACAAGGGCGCCGTGACCCTGCGGCGCGAAAGCTGGACCGTGCCTGAAACGGTGCCGTACGGCGATGCGACGCTGAAGCCGCTGCGCGGCGGCGAAACCGTCGGCTGGAAGCTCGCATGAGCGCCGCTCGGCCGCCCGAAGGCGCTCGCACCGCAGTGCGCAGCACGGAGGTTCCCGTATGAACGGCACACCGCGCGTGATGCTGCTGATCGATGCCGACAACGTTTCGGCCGATGTGATCGAACAGGCCGTGCAGCGCACCCTGGAAGAGCATGGCAGCGTCCACGTGCGGCGCGCCTACTGCAACGCGGAAACGGCGCTCAAGCAGCAGGCGCTTTTCAAGCGTCTTTCGGTGCGGCCGATGGTCAATCTTTCCGCCGGCAAGAATAGCACCGACATTGCGCTGGCGGTCGACGCCATCGACCTCGCGATCGCCGAGCGGCCTGACATCGCCGTGCTCGTGTCGTCCGATTCGGACTTCGCACCGCTCGTGATCCGGCTGCGCGAGAAGGGCTGCCGTGTCTGCGGCATCGGCCAGCAAGGCAAGACCGGTGACGACACCGTGGCTGTGTACGACAGCTTCGTCGATCTCCAGCATCACCAGACGGCGAAGCCGGCCGTTGCCACGCCCGTCGCCAAGCGCGCCGCGCGGGCACCACGGCGCACCAAGGCCGAGGCGCCCGCAGCGCCGCGCGCACCGGTCCTGCCCGAGGACGTGATCCGTATCCTCGACGCGGTTCCTGAACTGGGCATGGGTCGCAAGGTGGAACTCAACGTCGCTGCCGAACGGCTGCGCGCTGCGAAGCTGCTCGGCACGAGCGTGAGTTCACCGAAGTTCTTCAAGAAGCACCCCGAGCTGTTCGCGCTGACGCCGGAAAAGAGACCCAACAAGGTGCAGTACGTCGGCCCCATGCCGTCGTGAATCCGCCTGCCGCCCGCTGGCAGTTCGATTCCGCGCAGCCTTGGCTGGCGCCCTATGCGCCGCGCGCGGAACGCGTAGCCGCGAGGGCGGCGCAAGAGGGTAGCGTTGCCGAAGCATTGGCGGCGGAAGCGGCCGCCATCGACCTGCGCGCAGGCACGCTGCGTTTCGTCGCCGCGGACAGTGCGCCGCCGGGCGAAGCGTACGAAGCTTTCATCCATCGCACGGCGTGCGTCCCTACGCGCGACAACCTGCACGATCTGTTCAACGGCCTGGCGTGGCTGCATTTCCCGCAGGCCAAGCGGCGACTCAACGAATTGCAGGCTGCCGAGATCGCTCGCGCCGGCGTCGGCGCGATACGCGGACCGCTGCGCGACGCGCTCACGCTCTTCGACGAGAACGGCGCGGTACTCGACGCGCCACCGGCGTTGTGGGACGCCTTGCTCGCCCGCGACTGGCACAGCCTCTTCGTGAGCCGGCGCGTACTCTGGCGCCACGCACGGCTCCTGGTCTTCGGCCACGCACTGCTGGAAAAACTCACCTCGCCCCGCAAGGCCGCGACGGCTCATGTCCTCATCGCGCCGGGGGGAAATGCCTCGATCGCGCCCCACGACGCCGGCATAGTCTCGGCACTGGATCCCGCACACCTCGTGGCCAAGCCCTTCGTGCCGCTGCCGGTGCTCGGCGTGCCCGGGTGGTGGGTGCCCAATGAGAACTTTTCCTTCTATGATGATTCGGATGTTTTTCGTCCTCGCAGGGTCGCAGAACCAAGCTCAAATCCATAGGCCCTGCTGTTCCGCACCGCTTGAATCGGGGCCGTCCGGCCCCCAACTGTGCACACGTTTCCTCACGGAGAATCCAACTTGAAACGCATCCTTCTGTTCGTGCTGACCAACGTCATGGTGGTGGCGGTGCTGGGCGTCGTCGCAAGCCTGCTCGGCGTCAACCGCTTCCTCACCGCCAACGGACTCGATCTTTCTGCGCTGCTCGGCTTCGCGCTGGTCATGGGCTTCGGCGGCGCGATCATCTCGCTGCTCATCAGCAAGCCGATGGCCAAGTGGTCGGCAGGCGTGCGGATCATCAACGACCCGCAGTCGCCCGACGAAGCCTGGATCGTGCAGACCGTGAAGAAGCTCGCCGACAAGGCTGGCATCGGCATGCCCGAGGTCGGCATCTTCGAAGGCGATCCCAACGCCTTTGCCACCGGCGCCTTCAAGAACTCGTCGCTGGTTGCGGTGTCGACCGGCCTGCTGCAGAACATGACCCGCGAAGAGGTCGAGGCCGTGATCGGCCACGAAGTGGCGCACGTCGCCAACGGCGACATGGTCACGATGACCCTGATCCAGGGCGTGATGAACACCTTCGTCGTGTTCCTTTCGCGCGTGATCGGCTATGCGGTCGACAGCTTCCTGCGCCGCGGCGACGATCGCAATTCGGGCCCCGGCATCGGCTACTTCGTGACCACGATCGTGCTCGACATCGTGCTCGGCTTCGCCGCCGCGATCGTCGTGGCCTGGTTCTCGCGCCAGCGCGAATTCCGTGCCGATGCGGGCTCTGCGCAACTGCTGGGCCGCAAGCAGCCGATGATGAACGCGCTGGCCCGGTTGGGCGGACTGACTCCGGGCGAGTTGCCGAAGTCTGTCGAAGCGATGGGCATTACGGGCAAGCTTGGCAGCTTGTTTGCCACGCATCCGCCGATCGAACAGCGCATTGCCGCATTGCAGAACGCGCAGGGTTGATTCGACGACAGCCTGTGCTGAACCTCTTGGCTTAGCGCAACAGGGCTTCGTAGTGCGCCGCGAGCGCATTGACGAGTTCTACGATTTCGGGCGCATTCTCACGCCAAATCGCTGCTACCCCGATCTGAAAATAAGACGCCTCCTTGATCGTCTTGTAGACGACGTTCTTGCGACGGACGGCGCGAAGTGAGCCCGGTATGAGCGCCACTCCCTGGCCTGCGGCTACCATGGCCAGGAGCACATGGTGCTCTGCCGGCTCAGGCGCGCGCTCCGGCGAGAAGCCGAAGCGGCGGAAGCCGCGCTCGCAATGGTCGTAAAAGGCCGGGTTGAGCTTGCGGTCGAACCAGAACAGAGTGTCCTGTTGGATCTCGGTGAGCGAAACCTGGCGTCGAGAAGCGAGTGGATGAGACGTCGACATCGCGACCACGAGCGGGTCCTTGCACAACTGGCGGCTCAGCATGCCCTCCATGTCGGCGGGTGTTCCGATTAGTGCAAGATCGAGTACCCCCTTGAAGACGTCCTTGATACAACGGATCGAGATCTGCCGCTTGATCATGATTTCGCTGGAAGGAAAGCGAGATTCGACAATCTGGCCGACCGCTGAAAAGAAGTCGGGATCAAGGGCCACCGTCACGCCGACACGGAGGCTGGCGCGAACCATCGGCGCTTTCGAGCGTACGGACTCGAACACCTCGCACGAGTGCTCCAGCAGTAGCCGTGCCTTCTCGAGAAAGCGCCGGCCCTCTTCGGTCAGGAGCACGCCCTGACGATCGCGGACGAATAGTGGTGACTTGAGCAACTCCTCCAGGCGACGGATCTGCCGGCTGAGTGGCGGCTGCGTTATGAACAGGCGCGCGGCGGCGCGCCTGAAGTTGAGTTCCTCTGCGACGGCAACGAAGCTGCGCAGCTGCTTGAGGCTGAATTCCCGACTCATGACGACTCCCTGATCTCTTGTTGTTGCTCCCCTAAGGGCGGAGCGAATGTCCAAAAGGGTATCAACAAAAGTGGCATTGGTTGACCAGCGCGGTGTCGACTAACGTTGACCTACGTCGAATCACCGAGCCACCATGACTGACAACCCTACTTACCTCTGCGGCCTTGAAAACTTGCGCCGCATCGAGGGCAACAACACTCCGGCCATCCTCGACACGCTGGACGACATCGCGCCCGACTTGGGCGAGATGATCATTCGCTTCGTTTATGGCGAGATTTACAGCCGGGACGGACTCGATCTCGCGCGACGCCAGTTGGTAACCGTTGCTGTGCTCGCCGCTCTGGGCAATGCCCGCCCGCAGCTGAAATTCCATTTGACTGGTGCCCTGCTTGCCGGATGCACTCCGACACAGCTGGTCGAGACGATGATTCATCTGGCCGTCTACGCCGGCTTCCCGGCCTGCTTGAACGGGATGTTCGTGTTGAAGGAGATCTTCGCGGAACGTGGCATCACGGCGCCAGCGTCGCCCGCAGCGGACTCCAGTTCCAGACGCTACGACACCGGCTGGGCGACCCTGCAGCGCATCGACGGCGAGGCCGGAGAGCGTGTCATCCAGTCGTTGCACGATATCTGCCCTGACCTCGGGCGGATGATCATCGAGTTCAGCTTCGGCGAGATCTACGGTCGTGCCGGGCTCGACCTGCTCGATCGCGAACTTGTGACCGTCGCCTCGCTCGTCGCCCTGGGCACAGCTGTGCCGCAGCTGCAGGTGCACGTCCACGGGCTGCTCAACGTCGGGGGCACGCGCGCGCAAGTGGTCGAGGCCGTCACGCATGTTGCGGCCTATGCCGGGTTTCCCGCGGCCATCAATGGGATGCTGGTCGTCCAGGACGCCCTCCGCGAACGCGGGCAATGAGCGTCGCCAAACAGTTCCCCTTCAATCAGTCAACTTTGCTCAGGGAAAAGCATGTCCTCCAAAATCATCATCGCTAGCGAAATCCAGGCCTTGCCAGGTCGCCAATCATCTCTCGCGGCCGCATGGGCCCAAGTCGCGTCTCGAATGCCCGCGGAAAGAAGCGAGCTCTATGCATGCACCGAAGGGAATAGCGTGCTGCAACTCATCGCCCTCGATGAACTCGACTCGGTCAGCTCATTTCATGCAACCTGGCGCGAGGAATGGCAAGCCTTGGCGCCTGACGCGGCAAGCGACTTCAACCGGCAGGTCTTCGAGTTTGTCGAAGCCCCGAAAGACTGCGCCGAGCCACTGCCGCGTACGCCGTGGCTGCAACTACGCCACGTCGAGGTGCCGCCGGCTGTCCACGCGGATTACAGGGCTTGGCGTGATCGCACCATTTTCGATGTGGTACGCCATGCGCCAGAGGTTAAGACCTTTTTGGCTTACCACTCCGTGATCAGTTCGGAGCCAGGGGTGATGTTCTTCTCCGGTTTCAGCTGCGAGTTGGAAGCCTATCAATCCGTGTTCCAGTCGGAACGCTACGTCGACATCGTGCGCCAGGCTGGGTCGCGCTTCATCACCGGTGGGGATAGGGGGCTGTACACGCGGTTCTATCGCCGGATGGACCTCTGAGGTCGCTATGAAATCGACTATCAATCGGCTTTATCCGGCCGGTGTTGCGTTGGTCAGCGGCGCAAGCGGGGCAATTGGATCGGCCGTTACTGCTCGCTTGGCTAACGCAGGCATGCAGGTGGTAATGCTCGGGCGCGATGAAGAGCGCCTGCGAGTGGCCCGCGATGCACTTGGGGCAAACGCGATCTCGCGGAAACGCGTACACACGGCAGTCATCAACATCGGCGCGAGCGACGGCTTTGACGCCGCGTTCGCCGGAATCTTGGCGCGTTTCCCACGCATCGACCTGCTCGTGCATGCCGCTGGGTCCGGCCCGTTGGGCGACCTCTTGGAAAGCACGGAGCAGCAGTGGCAGGATGGCCTTCAGGGCAAGCTGATGGGCGCGGTGCGCCTCGCGCGTGCCGTGTGCCGGCCAATGGCCGCCGCGGGAGGCGGTCAGGTCATCCTCGTGAACGGCGTGTTTGCGAAGGAGCCGGATCCGCTGTTCCCGATCAATAGCACCGTGAACTGTGCCCTGCTCGGATTCGCGAAGGCGATCTCGCGGGACATCGCTCGTCGTGGCGTGCGCGTCAATGTGGTCAGCCCTGGCCCTGTGGAGAGCCCGCTTTGGCGTGACACCATCGCGGCACTCGCAAGGCGGCTGGGCACAACATTAGAACAAGCGGACCGCGCCGTGATCGACCGCATCCCGCTAGGTATGCTGGCCTCGCCTGACCACGTGGCAAGCGCCGTGGAGATGCTGGTGAACCCGTGCAGCGACTACCTGAACGGCGCTGTTATCGATGTCGACGGTGGCCTCACCGCCGCCCTCTGACCAACGATGACTTTCGCCATGTCGACAAATCATCCCGCCGCGCCGCAACCGGGCTCAATGTTAATTTCCATCGCGGCCTGCATGACGACTTGCATTGCCGTGGCCGCGGTATACCTGTTGCAACCGGTGCTCGCCGAACTCGCGGCGCACATGGGCATCGCACCTGCCGATGCCCGCCTGGCGTTCGGTATTGTCAGTCTCGCTTATGCCGTCGCCTTCTATTTCGTCGGCCCCTTGTCCGACCGTTGGGACGCGCGTGCCATGTCGCGCGCAGGCCTCTTGGCCTGCGCCGCAGCGACCTATGCCGCAGGCTGGTGCACTTCCGACTTCCACCTGTTTCTCGTGATCCTTCTCGTGCAGGGCGTCGCTGCGGCGATGGTGCCCGCGGCGATGTTCGCCATCGTGCCTCGGATCGTTCCCAAGGAGCAGATCGGGACCTACTTCGGTCTCGTCCTCGCTGCTACCGTGGCCGGCATCACCACAGGGCGCGCGAGCATGGGACTGTTCGCCGCGCACCTGGGCGTAGACGGTGCTCTGCGGGCCTTCGCTGTCCTGTTGCTGCTTGCGGCCGCGGTCAACCAGGCACTGCCGACGCTGGCGCCGCCTCGCCAGGCGGGCTCTTTAGCTGTGGCATACATGCGCAGCGTCTCGGTTCTGACCAACGCCTCGACGGCAAGGTTGTTCCTGGTTGGCTTCTTGATGTTCTTCGGCTATCTCGGCACGCTGACCTTTCTGACTCTGCGTCTGCATCAGCCACCGTTCAGCTACGACGCTGCGTCGATCGGCGCCTTCAGCTTGCTGGGATTGAGCGCGCTCTTGGGGGCGCCGCTTTCCGGCCGTCTTGCGGGCCGCTTCGGCTCGCTGTCAGTTGCGCTCGGCGGCTTGTCGATCGTGTTGTGCGCGGTACTCACGCTCGGCGCCGCCGCTGGTAGCGCGGCGCTCGGCACGGGGCTCGTCTTGCTGTTCCTCGGCGTCTTCGCGAGCCAACCGGCACTTCTCATGCGAATCACGCAGCACGTTGAACCGACCCGCCGAGGAGCTACCTCATCGCTCTACCTATTGACCTGTTTGAGCGCGGGCAGCTTGGCAAGCACTGCTCTCGGACCCCTTTGGACCGCCTCCGGCTGGTCAGGAGTCATCGCCGCAGCCACCCTGTCGGTCGGGGGCGCGATTGCCGCACTGCTCTTGGATCGCCGCAGCACACAGGCGACTGATCTCATGAGAGAGACATTTTCAAACCGAGGAGAGAACCCATGAAATCCATATTCGTTGTTGGCGATAAGTTTCGCGAATTCGCCAAGCATGATTGCGTCCTGACGCTTGCGCAGTTCGAGCAGCTATCGAGAACAATGGCGTTGGGCCGCGTGCTTTCAGATGCCGTCGTCGTGCCGGGGCAGGGGCTCTCTGAGTCGCAAGTCCTTCAGGTCAAACAGATGGCGATGCAGGCCCAGGACGGTGTCCCTGGGGTCGAACGCCTGCGGGGCCTCTCGCAGCGCCCAGTGCGGGCGAGCCGGCTGCTGACCCACAAGCGTCGCATCGAGAACGCCATCATTTCCACTCCTGTGCGCCTCGGCCCCGACTCATTCGAGGCCGAGCTATTGTTGGATGAGCGCTCTGAGTTGATGGGAGACCACCAAACCGGGCAGCACATCCAGGGCATGGTGCTAATCGAGGCAGCGCGCCAGATGTTCCTTGCCGTGACCGAAGAATTCTTCATTGGCTGCGACGACAACTCGGGTTACTACTTCGTGATTGACAACATGGAGGTCGCGTTCCAGAGATTCGTCTTTCCGGTCGGCGCGAGCCTTCGTTACGAAATCCTGGACAAGCGCGTGGATAACCGGGCTCGCATGCACTTCAAGGTGGCAATCGAGGTCGGCCAGGCGGGAAAGCGCGCAACCCGAATCGGCTTCGAGTTCACGGCCTTCTTGGCCAGCCGTATCGAGGTGAAGGAGACCGAGCAGGCGGCGAGGGTGCTCGATACCGTGGGCGAATGGATGGGCGTCTATTGCGCAAGCCGCGCGTCCTGCTCGCCGGCGGCGCCAGTTGCCCGGGGCGCAGACTCAGGCGGTGCAGGACGCAGGGCTGAGGTCGCACGATGAACGCGACCTACGACCTCAGCGTCACTACCCAGGGCCCTTCCTACCCGCCGAGCGAGGTCATGAACGTCGACGGCGATTTCGTCGTCATTGGCCGGGTGAACGAGTCCAGCGTGGACGGCGGCGTCCGCTCGACCTGGAGGCGCGCGATTGTTTCGGCACGTTCGCCGGTGCCGGCGTTCGGCAGCAACGTTCCGTACGAGATCGTGCGCTGGCTTCCCGATCGCCTGGACGAGGTCGACCGAGCCATGGTCCTGCACACCCTACCGGTGCCGCTTCCCTGCAACAACTATCCAATGACGTTTGCACCCGTTCAGCGACCGCACGCCGCCACCGAACGGCGACCAAGTTATCCGTTCCACCTCGTTCCGATTCCAGATCTGCGTCTTGAAGATGGACGCCGCCGGAATGATCCGGTGACATTGGGTCAATGGGTCGAGGCCACCGGCCAACTGCGCGTGGGCACTGACGCTTCCGGCAGGACGGCAACGTTCGAACTGGAAATGTCCGGACTGATCCCCGACAGCCTCTACACCGTGATGAGTCTGCGCAGCCGCGACCTCGATCAGGCCGCGCCAACCCGCCCCGGCCCGCTCGGCGTGCCTAACGTGTTCGTAAGCGACGAGCGCGGCCGGGGACGCTACAAGGTGACGCTGCCGAATCCATTCCCAGACGCGTGTCTGGGTGGTGCGAACCGTATCGTGAACGTCATCGTACTGTGGATGAGCTATCAGATGAACTACGGCGGCGCCATTGGGCTTTACGGCCTCGGCGGCGACATCCATGCGCAGCTCAAGCTCCAAGACCCGGGCTTCGAGCAATTCACGACCAAATCGAACTGAGGAGAGTCCCGTGCCCATCATTTCCGTCATGACCTGGCCGACTCTCGGCGACGACAGCAGCAAGGCGCTCATCGAGGCGCTCACGCGAGCCACCCGCGAGGTCACAGGCGCACCGCTTGACAAGATCACCGTGCTGATTCAAGAGATCCAAACAAACCGCTGGGGTGAAGGCGGCACGCTCGGAAGCGACCCGGATTTCGCTACCCTGAGCCGGCGCCGATCGCCCTGAAGTACCCGTTCCGGCAGACCTATCCAAGGAGGAATTAAAAATGACAAAAGCTTTCGCGTTTTTCGATGTAGACGGCACCTTGCTGAAAGGCAAGAGCATGTTCGAGTTCAACCAGGCCTGGTACAGCGGCTGGAGCCAGATGCAGTCGCCGCATCCGGAGTTCGAACCGCAGGATGTGGTCGCCATCCTAAGCACGCTGATCGAGTCAGACGTGCCGCGCGAGGTTGTCAACCGCCGCTACTACGACTTCTTCGCCGGCCGCCCCGTAGACTTGGTCGAGTCCTGCGGGCGAGCCTGGGCCACGCGCCATGCACGTCAACCGTCGAGCTTCCACCAGGAGGTGCTCGCTGAACTGGAGCGCCTGCGCGCGCAAGGCATCGAGCCAGTGCTCGTCTCGGGCTCCTTCGAGGAACTCCTGCGGCCGATCGCGGAGTACCTTCGTGTCTCCCATGTGCTGGCGACTCGCTTGGTCCATGACGGTTGCAAGTACACAGGGAAGTTCGTGCCACCGCAGACCATCGGAGCGGGCAAGGCCATCGCGATCCGACAGTTCCTCACGGAGCAAGGCGTTGCGGCGGCCGATTGCTGGGCATTTGGCGACGATCTGTCAGACGCCCAGATGCTTGAGGCGGTCGGGCACCCTGTAGCCGTGATCGGTGATCCACGGCTGGGGGAGCTTGCCCGGACGCGCGGCTGGCCGCAGCGGCTGATCGCAGCGGTGGACGAAGTTGCACGGGCACGGGCCGTCTCGCTGGTCCAGAGGGCGACAGTGGTCGCCTGAGCGGTCTGTCGCGCACGGCGCGCTCCCGCCTTGTCGGCGCCGCGTACGCGAGGTGGACGGATCGCCTGCACGCATCGACTGAATCTCGGGCGGCGAGCCTCCACCCGATAGATTGGCACGGTAGTTAACCCCAATTTCGAGGACCTATGGTCTTTTTCAAGCGCTTCGCATCGGCCGGCCTTGCCGCGCTTATCGCAGTTTCTGCCTTCGCGGCAGAGCCAACCAAACCGTGGACCAGCATTGCAACAGTTGGCGCTTTTTCTGCGCCGACTGGCTTGGCGTACGATGCCGGCGGGGGCTTGTATATCACTGAATGGTCAGCGCATCGAGTCATGCACGTTGACCTGGCAGGCGTCAAGCGGCTCATCACTGACCAGATCCAGTCGCCCTCTGGCATTGCGGTGGATCGCCACGGGGTGATTTATGTGTCGTCCTACTCGGGCGGAGTGGTCCATCGCTTGTCTCCGGGCGGAAAACCCGCGGTGTTTGTTCGAGGTCTCCGCACTCCGGCGGGCCTCTCCATCGGACAAGACGATACCTTGCTTGTCGCCGATCGGGGGCTCAACCAAGTTTTGCGCGCGGATGCGACGGGTAACACGCGGGTCATAGCGGATGGGCTGCCGACGCCCGTTGGTGCCGTGGAGTTTGCCGATGGCGCGCTGGTTGTCGCAAATTTGGCTGGCAGCGTCTTGGAGATTCGACCCGATGCTACGCGGCGCGAGCTAACTGGAAAGCTAGGCGCACCCGCGGTTGGCATCGTGGCAGACGGGCCCGATGCTGTACTTGTGCCTGATTACGGCGGCACTTCGGTGTGGCGTGTCACCAGAGACGGCTCCGCGAGGGCATTGATTCAGGACCTGCGCGGCCCGGTGGCGATGGCTCGGTCCCCCGAAGGCTCGGAAGTCGCCGTGGGCAATTGGGGCGATGGCGTGGTGCGGCGCTACCGGCGCGGAAATTGACGACGAGCGCCGAGCGCTCCACTAGGGTACGCCAAGGTACATCGGCGTGAAAACACTGCGGGCAGGAGGAAAGCGCACGCTTCCGAGTTCGCCCAAGGAGGGAAAGTGAATCGTGCCGAAGTCCCAGTTGGACAGTCCGCCGGATCAATTTTGCGAGGCCACGCTGAGCGCCACGGCCTCACCCACCTTGATCCCGTCGACCCCTGCCGACAGAATCCCCCCCGCATAGCTCGCGCCTTCCCCCGCGGGGTACAGCCCGCGCACGTTGAGGCTCTGGAAGTCCTCCCCGCGCGTGATCTTGATCGGCGACGAGGTCCGGGTCTCGACGCCGGTCAGCACCGCGTCGTGCAGGTCGAAGCCCTTGATCTTGCGTCCGAAGGCCGGGAAGGCTTCGCGCATGGCTTCGATCGCATAGGCGGGGAGGGCGGCATGGAGATCGCCCGGCGTCACGCCCGGCTTGTACGAGGGCTCGACGCTTCCGAGCGCCGTCGACGGCTTGCCCGCAACGAAGTCGCCGACCAGTTGCCCCGGCGCGCGGTAGTCGCCGCCGCCGAGCACGAAGGCGGTGGACTCCAGCGCGCGCTGCATCTCGATGCCGGCCAGCGGCGAGCCGGTGCGCCCTTCTTCCCATCCGGGATAGTCGTGCGGGTCGATGCCCACCACGATGCCCGCGTTGGCGTTGCGCTCGTTGCGCGAATACTGGCTCATGCCGTTGGTGACCACGCGGCCCGGTTCGCTGGTCGCGGCCACGACGGTGCCGCCGGGGCACATGCAGAAGCTGTACACCGAGCGACCGTTGCTCGCGTGATGCACGAGCTTGTAGTCGGCCGCGCCCAGCAATGCGTGGCCGGCGTGCCGGCCCCAGCGCGCGCGATCGATCAGGCCCTGCGGATGCTCGACGCGGAAGCCGATCGAGAAGGGCTTGGCCTCGATGTGCACGCCACGTTCGTGCAGCATGGCGAAGGTGTCGCGCGAACTGTGGCCGAGCGCCATCACCACGTGATCGGCGCGCAACTCGCTGGTCTGACCGGTGCGCTGGTCGAGCACGGTGAGGCCGCGCAGGTGCCTGCCCTCGGGCCCGTCTTCGATCAGCACGTCGGTCACGCGTTGTTCGAAGCGGATCTCGCCGCCGAGCGCGGTGATCTGCTCGCGCATGTTCTCCACCACCTTCACGAGCTTGAAAGTGCCGATGTGCGGATGCGCGACATAGAGGATCTCGGGCGGTGCGCCGGCCTTGACGAACTCTTCCATCACCTTGCGGCCGAGAAAGCGTGGGTCCTTGATCTGGCTGTAGAGCTTTCCGTCGGAGAAGGTGCCGGCGCCGCCTTCTCCGAACTGCACGTTCGATTCCGGATTCAGCACGCTCTTGCGCCAGAGGCCCCAGGTGTCCTTGGTGCGCTGTCGCACGGTCTTGCCGCGCTCCAGCACGATGGGCCTGAAGCCCATCTGGGCCAGCACGAGCGCGGCGAAGATGCCGCAAGGGCCGAAGCCGATCACCACCGGCCGCAGCGGCAGCGCCGCCGGCGCTTGCGCCGGCGCCTGCCATGTCATGTCCGGCGTCGCAACGATGCGGGGGTTTTCGGCGAACTTGCGAAGCAGTGCGGCTTCGGTGGCCGGGTCGGCGAGCGTCACGTCGACGATGTAGACCTGCAGCAGTTGCGCCTTGCGCGCGTCGAAGCTGCGCTTGAAGATGCTGAACTCGCGCACGGTGCCGGACGGGGTGCCGAGCACGGCGTCGATGGCTGCGGGGAGGGCCGCTTCGTCGTGGCCGAGCGGCAGTTTGATTTCGGAGATTCGCAACATGTGGGGTGGCTTGGGTCTATCAAGCAGAGGCTCGGATCATAAATCCCCGAACTGAATGAAAAATGCCCTGCGGCGCGCATATTGCGCCGCAGGGCATTCGGTCGGGGGATGGTGCGATCAGACTTCGATCACGCTTCCGAAACGGCTTCCGAACCCAGTCGATCGGCATCCGCCTCCACGCGCTTGAGCGCACGGCCACGGAAGCTCGACCAGGTCACGCCGATCAGCAGCAAGGCCGACAGCGCGATGAAGGCGGCGCTGATGGGACGCTGCACGAACACGCCGACGTCGCCGCGGGACAGCAGCATGGCGCGGCGGAAGTTCTCTTCCACCATCGGCCCGAGCACGAAGCCCAGCATGATCGGCGCCACGGAGAACTCCAGCGTGATCAGCAGCGCGCCGATGACGCCGAAGGCCAGCACTTCCCAGATCTGGAACAGGCTGTTCTGCGTGCTGAAGACGCCCACCGCGATGAAGAACATCGCCGACGGGAACAGGTAGCGGTAGGGCACCTGCAGCATCTTGACCCACACGCCGATCATCGGCACGTTCAGGATGATCAGCAGCACGTTGCCGATCCAGAAGCTGGCGATCAGGCCCCAGAAGATGTCCGGATGCTCGGTGATGAGCTGCGGTCCGGGGGCGATGCCCTGGATCATCAGTGCGCCGAGGATCAGCGCCATCACCGCGTCGCCCGGAATGCCCAGGCTCATCGTCGGGATGAAGTCGACCTGCGTCTTCGAGTGCGAGGAAGCTTCGGGCGAGGCCACGCCGGCGATCATGCCGGTGCCGAACTTCTCCGGCGTCTTCGACACCTTGCGCTCGAGCGCATAGGCGATGAAGGTGGTGATCGTCGGGCCGGTGCCGGGCATAGCGCCGAAGACGGTACCCACCATCGTGCCGCGGACCATCGGCCAGAAGGCTTCCTTCAGCTCGGCCAGGCTCGGCCGCATGTCGCGCATGCGCAGCGTGGTGTTGGCGCTGATGACCGTCATGCGGTTCACGTTCAGCAGGAAGTCGGCCACGCCGAACAGGCCCATTGCGATCGCCACGAGTTCCAGGCCGTCGCTGAGTTCGGGAATGCCGAACGAGAAGCGGAAGCTGCCGGAGTTCACGTCAGTGCCGACCACGCCGCAGAGCAGGCCGAACAGCGTCATGGCGACGCCCTTCAGCGGCGAGCCGCGCGACATGGTGGAACCCGCCAGCAGGCCCAGCAGCATGATCGAGAAGATCTCGGTCGGTCCGAACTTGAAGGCCACGGCCACCAGCAGCGGCGACGCGAAGATCATCACCAGGATGCCCACCGACGCCGCGAAGAAGGACGCGATCATCGTGATGCCGAGCGCCGTCCCGCCCTTGCCTGCCCGCGTCATCGGATAGCCGTCGAGACAGGTCACTGCGTGCGGCGGATGGGAGGGCAGGTTCAGCAGGATGGCGCCGATGGCGCCGCCGTATTGCGAGCCGTAGAAGATGCCGGCCAGCATCAGGATGGCCGGAACCGGGTGCATCGCGTAGGTCAGCGGCAGCAGGATCGAGATCGCCGACAGCGCCCCCATGCCGGGCAGCACGCCGATCAGATTGCCGACCAGCACGCCGAAGAACGACCACATCAGGTTCGTGCCCTGGAAGGCGACGCCGAACCCGAACCAGAGATCATGGAGAGACTGCATCATGATTTACATCCCCCACTGGAAGAGCGGAAGCTGCAAGCGCAGCGCCCACCAGAACACGATCACCGCGACGATGCACATCGACAGCGCCAGCAGGATGGCCTGCGTGATGGTGTTCGTGCGATCGCCCAGCGCCGAGATGAAGACGATGGCGAAAGTCGCCGGGACCAGCCCGCCATACACGCCCACCAGCAGGAAGGCCAGCACGCTCAGGATGATGCAGATGCCGCCGCGCAGGTCGGGAAGGCCCGCTCCATGGCCATGGCCGACGGCGATCTTGGAGGAACTGCCGCTGTCGGACCGGGCGGTGATCGCGATCAGCAGGCCGGTGATGGCCAGCAACGCGCCGATGGCGACCGGAAAGAAGCCGGGGCCCATGCGGGCCGGCGTGCCGGTCCGGTAATCAAGCCCCGCGTAGACCGCGATGAGCCCGACGAACACCATCAAGGCGCCGCCGTAGTAGTCCTTCTTGACCTTCGATGTGAGAGGCTTCATTGCTGCCCCCCGAGCCTGTGGCCCGTATGCCTGCGTTGGCACTGCATGTTTGTCTCCTTTGTCGCATGCGGTGTGCACGCTGAGCGAACGGCAGTCTAGGAATCAAGGCTTCCAATCTGCTTTCAGTGCGAGGCGGCCTCTTCAAAATACGTGTTATCACTTATCGGGTTGAACCGCACACGGTAACTTCAGTACGGCACGCAATCCACCCGGCAGACCATCGAGCGAGGGGGCATCGCCGAGCGTGATTTCGCCGCCGTTGCGTTGCGCATAGGCGTGTGCGATGGCGAGCCCCAGGCCGGCGCCGCGGCGCTCTTCGGGACCGGCCGTATCCGAGCGCTGGAAGCGTTCGAAAGCCGCGGCGCGCCGGCTCTCGGGAATGCCGGGGCCGGTGTCGCAGACCTCGGCTTCGACCCAGTCGCCGTCGAAACGAACCGCCACGTTGACATGGCCGCGAGCGGGCGTGTACTTGATCGCGTTGTGCACCAGGTTCGACAGCGCCTCGTGCAGCTCGGCAGCGTTCGCGGCGACCGGCGCGACCGGTGGCTGGACAGCGCCGCTCTCGTCGGGTTCGTGGTCCGCGTCTTCGGAAACGGCATCCCCGCGTGCGTCGATCCAGCCGAGATCCTGGTTCTTCTCGTGCGCGAGCGGCAGGTGCTGCAGCACGACCTCCCTGGCCACGGCGTTGAGATCGGCGATGGGCATGGGGCCGGCGTCGGATGCGGCCTCGCTCGCGTGGGCGAGGGCCAGCAGCTGCTCGCTCAGGCGACGGGCGCGCACCAGCTGGGCAACGATGGCGCGCAACGTCTCGCGCGTGGTTTCGGGATCGCGTTCGCGCAGCGCATAGCCGGCCTGCGTCAGCATGATGGCGAGCGGCGTGCGCAGTTGATGCGACGCATCGGCGAGAAAGCGCGATTGCTTGGCCAGCAGGTCCCCCTGGTTGGCGATGTGGTGGTTCACCGCCTCGACCAGCGGTGCGACTTCGTAAGGCACGTCGCGCGCGTCGAGCGGCTGGAGGTCGCCCGGCGCGCGTGTCGCGAGGGACCGGCGCAGGCGCTCCAGTGGCCGCAGCGAGAGCGCCACGCCCAGCCACACCAGCACGACCATCACGGCCACGACCCGCACGTCGTTCCACATCGCCTGGTGCCATGAATCCGCCAGCGCCTGCTGGCGGAAGCCCGTGCTTTCCGCAGCCTGGCTGAGCACGCGGTATCCCTCGGTTTCGTCGATGCGGACGGTGCGGCGTATCGCCGCGATGCGAACCGGATAGCCGCGGTAGGTCGCGTCGTAGAACTGCGGAATGTCGTCCAGGCCGGGTGGCGGGGGCGGGAGATCGGAGACGCCCACCAGCGTCTCCTCGGCAGGCGCCGTATTGCCGCCGCCCTTGCTCGACAGTGGCGTGTAGCCCACGTGCAGATGCTTGTGGATCGACCGGGTCGATTCGAACATCGACTGCACCGAAAACGCGGCATCGACACGCGGCTTCAGGTCGTCACCGATCGCAATGCTGTCGTTCAGTGCTTCGACCGGTTCGATGAGTGTCTGGTCGTAGGCGTCCACGACGACCCGCGAAACGGTGCGGTAGTCGATCCACGTATCGATCGCCAGCAGTGCGACGATCACCGGCAGCAGCATCGCGAGCAGCAGCGTCCGGATGCCGATGCGGCGGGACTCAGCCATCGTCAGAGACCGCGGAGACGTCTTCCAGCATGTAGCCGAGGCCGCGCACGGTGGTGATGCGCACGTCGCTGTCTGCCAGCTTGCGGCGCAGCCGGTGCAGCACCAGTTCGATCGCCGCCGGGCCGACCTCGCTGTCGTGGGGGAACACCTTGCCCGAGAGGCGCTGCTTGCCGACCGGCGAGCCGCTGCGCAGCAACAGCGCGGTGAGGGCCGCGTGCTCCCGCGGCGTGAGCGCCAGCAGGTTGCCTTGGAGCATGAAGGCGTGGCTTTCGCTGTCGTAGGTCAGCGAGCCGCAGTGCATGCGCGGATGCTGCGTGCCGCGGCTGCGCCGCACCAGCGCCGTGAGACGCGCTTCCACTTCTTCGACCGCGAAGGGTTTGCTGAGGAAATCGTCTGCGCCCAGATGCAGGCCCCGCACCCGGTCCTGCAGCGAGCCTTCGGCCGTCAGCACCAGCACCGGCGTGCGGTCGCCTTCGTCGCGCATGGTGGAGAGCAGCGTCAGGCCGTGCTTGTCGGGCAGGCGAAGGTCGAGCACGACGGCGTCGTATTCGTTGCCGGCCAGCAGGGCCTCGGCCGTGCGCGCATCGGGCGCATGGTCGGTGACGAAGCCGCTTTGCTTCAGGGCGCGCACCAGCCACGCGGCGAGTTCGGCTTCGTCTTCTACCAGCAGGATGCGCATGCAGGCGTGGTGTCTTGGTTGTCCCTGCTCACGCGGGCAGGAATCCGTCGACCGACAAGTAGCGCTCGCCGGTGTCGTAGTTGAAGCCCAGCACCACCGCATTCGGCGGCAGCGAGGGCAGCTTCTGCGCGATGGCGGTCAGTGTCGCGCCGGAAGAGATGCCGACGAGGATGCCTTCCTCTTGCGCGCAGCGCCGCGCCATCTCGCGCGCGGGTTCGGCATCGACCTGGAGCACGCCGTCGAGCAGCGAGGTGTCGAGGTTCTTGGGGATGAAGCCCGCGCCGATGCCCTGGATGGGGTGGGGCGAGGGCTGTCCGCCGGAAATCACCGGCGAGGCCACCGGTTCCACCGCGAAGACCTTGAGCTTCGGCCACTTCTGCTTGAGGATCCTGGCGCAACCGGTGATGTGCCCGCCGGTGCCCACGCCGGTGATCAGCACGTCGATGCCTTCGGGGAAGTCGTCCGCGATTTCCCGGGCCGTGGTGCGTTCATGAACCTCCACGTTCGCCGGATTGTTGAACTGCTGCGGCATCCATGCGCCGGGCGTGCCGGCGACGATCTCTTCCGCACGGGCGATGGAGCCCTTCATGCCCTTTTCGCGCGGCGTGAGATCGAAGCTCGCGCCGTAGGCCAGCATGAGCCGGCGGCGCTCGACGGACATGCTGTCTGGCATGACCAGGATCAGCTTGTAGCCCTTGACGGCCGCCACCATCGCGAGGCCGATGCCGGTGTTGCCCGAGGTCGGCTCGACGATGGTGCCGCCGGGCTTGAGCGCGCCGGAGCGTTCGGCATCCTCGACCATCGACAGCGCGATGCGGTCCTTGATGGAGCCGGCGGGGTTGGCGCGTTCCGATTTGATCCAGACCTGTTGCGTGGCGTGGCCGAACAGGCGCTGGATGCGGATGTGCGGCGTGTTGCCGATGGTTTGCAGGATGTTGTCAGCTCTCATGATCGTTGCTCGCCCCCAGGCTTCGCGCACTTCGTGTCGCTTCGCCGACCCCCTGCCGGGGGCAATACCGGCGGCCCGGCGAAGCCGGTTCCGCGGTATTTCTGGATTTGGCGTGCTTGCGAAGAGCGGTGGACTGGTACCGGGCCAATGAATGAATCGGAGCGCCATTGTGGCGATAATCGCCAGGTGAAGCACGCTGGACCGCCGCTGGTGCAAGTCTCGAAAGAGCGCACTGGAGGAACGTCCGGACTGCACAGGACAGCGCAGGAGCTAACGGCTCCCCACCGCGAGGTGAGGATCAGAGCAACAGAGACGAGTCGGCCGGGGGCAACCCAGGCCGGGTGAAACGGGCAATCTCTGCGCGCAGCAACACCAAGTAGGCCAGCGTCGATGTGGTTCCGCAGAGCTGGCGGGTAGGTGGCACCGAGCCGTTTGGCGACAAACGGCCCAGAGTAATGGCGGTCACGCTGAAGCGCCCGGAAGGGACTTCAGTGCACAGAATCCGGCTTATAGGTGTGCTTCACATTTTCATTTGGCTCGCCCCCAGGTTGCCCGGCACTTCGTGTCCGGGCGCCCACCCCCTACCGGGGGCAACACCGGCGGCCCGGCAAAGCCGGTTCCGCGGTGTTTCACGAACTGGCCGGGCTTCGCCGGCCCTCGTTCAGAAGCGTTCTTGGGGGGAGAGGTAGCGCCACTGGTTTGGCAGCAGGCCTGCCAGGGGTACGCGGCCGATGCGGATGCGCTTCATGGAGAGGATTTGCAGGCCCGCTTCGTCGCACAGGTGCGCGATCTGGCCTGGGCGGGCACCCTTGAGGGCGAAGCGCAGGCCGGTGTGGCCTTCGGCTTGCTGGCTGACGCTGACGCGGGCGGGCGTGCGTTCGAAGCGCCCCAGCGTCTCGGGGCCAACGGGGCCCGCTACGTCGACCATCACTTCATGCTCCAGGATTCCGGCGTCTTCCTGCAACTTGCGCTCGATGCGCCATTCCTGGGTATAGACGAGCAGGCCGCTTGCGCCGGTCTCCAGGGCCGTCATGCAACGCTGTGCGGCCACGTGGCGTGGCAGGAAGCGCAGGCCGGCGCGTTCGGGTTCCTGGTGGTTGGCGGCCACCAGCAGGCGGTGCGCGTGGTCGGTCGCCATGCCGGCGGGCTTGTGCAGGAGAAGGGTCACAGGGACTACCGGCTCGGGGCGCGCGCCGGCTTCTATTTCGACGTGCTGGTGCGCATGCACGCGCGACTGCGGCAGGAGCGCGGGTTCGCCGTCGACGCGCACGGCGCCGTTCTCGATCAGGAGTTCGGCTTCGCGCCGCGAGCAGCCGGCGAGCGCGGCGACGCGCTTGGCCAGGCGTATGCCGTCTTCGGCGTCGGTCACGTGGGCATCCTCATTCCTTCGCCGTGTGCCGGATGCGCTCGACGTGCGCGGCCAGCGAGCGTGCGGCCACGGGCCACATGCGCTGTGGCACGTCGTCGTAGGCGATCGGCAACCAGTCCTCCGGCGTGCCCTGGGGAAGCCTGCGCATGGCGGCCGCGATCTTGGCTTCGCGCTTGAGGCGGTGTGCCTTCAGGTAGGCCAGGGCCGCGCGCGCTTCGCCCAGCACGTAGCCGTGGGCGGGCAGGATGAATGAGAGTCCGCCTTCGGCGCACGCGGCGTCGAGCTTGTCGAGCGATGCGAGGTAGGCGTTCATGTTGCCGTCGGGGGGGTCGATCACGGTCGTGCTGCCGTTCAGCACGTGGTCGCCGGAGAACAGCAGGCCGTCTTCTTCAAGCACCAGGCAGACGTGGTTGGCCGCGTGGCCCGGCGTGTGGATGGCGCGCAGCGTGTGGGTGTGGGCCGCCGAGGTCAGCACGATGTGCTCCCCGTCCTTGAGCACGCGGTCGGGCGTGAAGCGGGCCGTGGCCCGCGCCGTGGGCGCCGAGGCCAATCCGAGGATGGGCGGAGCGGTCTTGCACAGCTTCTGCAGCGGCAGGGCGCCGGGCGAATGGTCTGCGTGCGAATGCGTGCAGACGATCATGCGGATGTCGCCGTGCGTCGCGCGCCAGAGGCGGCCGATGTGGTCGAAGTCGTTCGGTCCCGGGTCGATCACGATGTAGCCGGTCGCGGTATCGCCCACGATGTAGGTGTTGGTGCCGGGGCCGGTCATGGCGCTCGGGTTGGGCGCGGTCAGGCGCTGCACGTTCTTCAGAAGCGGCACAGGGTGCTCGCTTTGCCAGTCGAGCGCATGCACGAGTTGGCCGTCGGGGCTGACCATCGCGAGTTCGCCGAAGGGCGAATCGGTCTCCATGTAGCGCGCCTCTTGTCCCTTGAGCATTCCGGCGCGCGGGCAACTGGTCCATAGCGGGCCCTCGCCGCCGTGGCGGTTGGCGCAGGCGTAGATCACGGCGTCCACCGTCTTGTAGGCGGCGAGTCTTTCGAGCGTGCGCAGCGTCGGGAAGATCATGAAGAAACTGCCCGCCGCGTGGCGTGCGAGTGCGTCTTCGGGACGCACCCAGCAGGGCTCGAACTGCTCGGTCTCGTCAGCCGTGGGTGTCTGGCCCTCGGGCATCCGCGCCACCAGGAAGGGCACATCGAAGCGCTTGGGCAGGTCGCGATCGGTGATCCAGTGAGCGAAGGTATAGACGCGGTCGGTGGACAGCAGCAGGCCGCGTTCGGCGCACTGGTCCGCGAACGCGACGGTCGTCGTGGCCGTGCTGCGATCCATCGACGCGACTTCTTCGGCGCTCACCGGCCGGCCGTCGGGGTGATGGGCGAGCAAAACGCCCAGTTCCTCGAAGCTTTCGCGGACGGCGGCGATGGCCTGCGTGAGTTGCGTGCGGCTCTGGGTGCGCCGGCGCGTTGCGATGGGGCGGGCGGTGGTGTCGCTTTCGTCGATGCGTCCTCCCGGGAAGACGTAGGCGCCCGGCGCGAAGCTCGCGGTCGCGGAGCGCCGGGTCATCAGCACCTCGATGCCTCCCGGTGTATCGCGCAGCAGGAGCACGGTGGCGGCGGCGCGCAGCGGAGCCGGTTCGCGTTGGGGATGAAGCAGTTGGGTAGGACGGACCATGATCCGGGATTATCGGGAGAAGCCCGCCGGCGCGTGCGGCGCTGTTTCGGGGGGCATAAGCTTCTGTGCGATTCTTCATGAGCAAGACGCCACAATTCCGCCCTTCCTCACTTGTCACGAAAAAGCCTTCATGACCGAATCTTTCACCGGACGCGCACGTCGTCTCCTGATGCTCTCGACACTTGCCCTGTGCGCCGCCACACCGGCCTTTGCGCAAGCCGACTGGCCGCAGCAACCCGTCACGCTGATCATGGGCTTCCCTGCCGGCTCGGGCGTCGACGTCGTCGCGCGCATCATCCAGGAGCCGCTGCAGCGCAAGCTCGGCCAGACGGTGGTGATCGACTACAAGTCGGGCGCAGCCGGCAACATCGCCAGCGAATACGTCGCGCATGCCAAGCCCGACGGCTACACGCTGGCCTTCGGCACCGCTGCCACGCACGGCAGCAACGCAGCGCTCTACAAGAAGCTGCCCTTCGACGTCGAGGCCGACTTCGTCCCGGTGGCGCCGGTGCTCGACGTGTCGAACGTGCTCACGATCAATCCTGATGTGATCAACGTGAAGACGCTCAAGGAGTTCGTCGACGTGGTGAAGGCGAACCCCGGCAAGTACAACTACGCGTCCACCGGCAACGGCGCCGGCACGCACATGGCCTTTGCCGAGTTCAATTCGCGGCTCGGCCTGAGCATGGTGCATGTGCCTTACAAGGGCGGCCCCGAGGCGATCACCTCGGTTGTGCGCGGCGAGACCTGCTGCATCATGAACCAGGTGCAGACCGTGCTGCCGCAGTACAAGGCCGGCAAGGTGCGGTTGCTGGGGGTCACCACCGCGAAGCCCGTCGCGGCCATCAAGGAGGTGCCGACCATCGCGTCGAGCGGACTGCCCGGCACCCAGGACTTCGACAGCTCGATCTGGTTCGGCGTCTTCGCGCCAAAGGGCACCGACCCGCGCATCGTGGAGAAACTCAATGCCGCCATCCAGTCCGTGCTCGAACAGCCCGAGATCCGCGAAAAGTTCGAGAACCAGGGCAACACCATCCGCATCGAGTCGCCCGCGCAGTTCAAGCAGACCGTTCACGCCAACCGCGTGAAGTGGGCCGAGGTCACCAAGGCGGCCAACATCCACATCGACTGAGTTGGCCGGGCTCGTCCCTACGGGGACAGGGCGGGGAGGTATCTGCTGCGACGCAATGTGACAGCGTCCTCCGCGCTCCCTAGAATCGGACGATGAGGTCCGCCAGAGCATGGTTGACGGTATGGATCCTCCTCGCCCTTGTGGTGGGAGCGGCCAATGCCCAAGCCGTGCCCGACGACGCCTCGCCCGCCACGGCGAATGCCGGGACGGTGGTCCTGATGGAACTCGATGGCGCGATCGGCCCGGCGACGGTCGACTACATCCACCGCGGACTCAAGCTCGCCGAAAAAGAAAACGCGCGGCTGGTGGTGATCCAGATCGACACGCCCGGCGGGCTGGACGCCTCGATGCGCGACATCATCAAGGACATCCTCGCGTCACCGGTTCCGGTCGCAAGCTTTGTCGCGCCCAATGGCGCCCGCGCCGCCAGTGCCGGCACCTACATCCTCTACGCCAGCCATATCGCGGCCATGACGCCCGCTTCCAATCTCGGTGCCGCGACGCCGGTGGCCATCGGCATGCCGACCCCGGCTGCGCCGACCGCGAAGCCCGAGTCGCCGGCCAAGGGAGAAGCCGCGGGCGATCCCATGACCGCCAAGCGCCTTGCCGATGCGTCGGCCTACATCCGCAGCCTGGCGCAACTGCGCGGGCGCAATGCGGATTGGGGTGAAAAGGCGGTGCGCGAATCGGTGAGCCTGTCGGCCCAGGAGGCCCTGGAGAAGAACGTCATCACCCTGATCGCGCAGGACGTGTCCGACCTGCTGATGCAGGTGAACGGGCGCGAAGTGCAAACGGCCAAGGGCAAGGTGCGCCTGGCCACGCTGCGTTCGGAAGTGCTCGTGGTGGACGCCGACTGGCGCACTCGTCTGCTGTCGGTGATCACCGAACCCAGCCTGGCGCTGATCCTGCTGATGGTCGGCGTATATGGCCTGCTGTTCGAGTTCTCCAACCCGGGCTTCGTGTTGCCTGGCGTGGTGGGCGCCATCAGCCTGATCGTCGCGCTCTTCGGCCTGCAGATGCTGCCGATCAATCTCGCGGGGCTGGGGCTGATCTTCCTGGGTGTGGCCTTCCTCATCGCCGAGGCTTTCCTGCCGACCTTCGGCGTGCTGGGCGTGGGCGGCATTGCGGCGTTCTGTGTCGGCGCGCTGCTCTTGATCGACAACGACGTGCCGGGCTTCGGCGTGCCGCTGTGGCTGGTGGGGCTGCTGGCGCTCGGGTCCGCGGCGTTCATCCTCGTCGTCGGCGGGATCGCGGCGAAAACGCGACGACGGCCGTTGGCGGTCGGTGTCTCGACGCTTGTCGGCGCCACGGGCGAACTGATCGAGTTCGCGGACGGCGAGGGCTGGGCGCAGATCCAGGGCGACTACTGGAAGGTGCGCGGCGCGGAGGGCCTGAGCCCCGGACGGCGCATTCGCGTCACGCGCGTGCAGGGCCTGGCGCTGCAGGTCGCCGAGGACAAGGAAAGCCCGGCCGGAGCCTGACCATGTTCATCAACTTCAGCCTCTTTTTCATCGGCTTCATCGTGCTGCTGGTGGCGATGCTCGCGGCCGCGTCGCTGCGCATCCTGCGCGAGTACGAGCGCGGCGTGGTGTTCCAGCTCGGGCGCTTCTGGAAGGTCAAGGGGCCGGGGCTGGTGATCCTGATCCCCGGGGTCCAGCAGATGGTGCGGGTGGGGCTTCGCGTGATGGTGCTCGACATTCCCAGCCAGGACCTGATCACGCGCGACAACGTGTCGGTGAAGGTGAATGCGGTGCTCTACTTTCGCGTCATCGACCCCGAGAAGGCGATCATCCAGGTCGAGAAGTACTTCGAGGCCACCAGCCAGTTGGCGCAGACAACCTTGCGCGCGGTGCTCGGCAAGCACGAACTCGACGACCTGCTGGCGGAGCGCGAGCGCCTCAACCTCGACATCCAGAAGACGCTGGAGGCGCAGACCTTCCTCTGGGGCATCAAGGTGACCAACGTCGAGATCAAGCACGTGGACCTGAACGACAACATGGTGCGCGCGATTGCCCGGCAGGCTGAGGCGGAGCGCGAGCGGCGGGCCAAGGTGATCCATGCCGAGGGCGAACTGCAAGCTTCCGTCAAGCTGGCCGAGGCCGCCGAGATCCTGGGTCGCCAGCCGCAGGCGATTCAGTTGCGCTACCTTGAAACATTGACTGTGATCGCGGCCGACAAGAATTCGACCATCGTCTTTCCGCTGCCACTCGAACTGATCGGGCCGTTGATGACGTGGCTGGACCGGAAGCCCGGGCCGCCCGGCGGGTCTGGTTCATAGCTGCTTGTCGTTCAGGTGCCGAATGCGTCCAGGCCCTGCACCAGCCGCTTCGACAGGCGGGGCTGCCGGAGCTGCTCCAGCCACCATTCGAGCGCGCGGCCTTCGTGCTCGCCGCGCCAGGCCACGTAGAGGATGTTCGGCTCGCGCGGGTCGGCGGTCTGCTTTTCGACCAGTTCGCCGCGCTTGAGCAGGGCGCCGGCGCGTTGGCGAGGCAACCAGCCGACGCCGAGGCCCTCGCGCTGCGCAAGAATCTTCGCGCGCATGGTCGGCACCGCCAACACGGGCTGGCCGCCATGGATGCCGTAGGCGCTGCCCGCGGTGGTGCGCGATGAGTCGGCGACGACCACTGCACGGTGGCCGGTGACCGTATCCCGGCCGAGCGGCTCTTTCGCCGAAGCGAGGGGATGACGCGGCGAGACGGCGAAGACCCACTCCATCACGCCGAGTTCGAACCAGCGCAGCCCCTCGATCGACGGCGGCTCGTTCGTCGCCCCGATGACGATATCGGCACGGCCGTCGCGCAAGGCCTCCCAGGTGCCTCGCAGGACTTCGTGCGTCACGCGCAGCGGAACGCCCGATTCGAGCGCATCGAACGCGCCGATCACCGGGAGCAGCGTTTCGAATTCGATGATCTCGTCGGTCACGATCCACAGGCGGTCTTCCCAGCCGCTGGCGACCTGCCGAACCCGCTGCGACAGCCGCGACACGTCCACTGCCAGCCGAGCGGCCTCCTGGGCAAGGAGCTGCCCGGCGGGCGTCAGCTGCAACCGGTAGCGGCGCCGGTCGAACAGCAGTGCATCGAACTTCTCTTCGAGCTGGCGCGCTGCGTGCGAAACGGTTGAAGGCGCCTTGCCGAGCCGCGCGGCGGCGCGCGATAGGCTTCCGCTCACCCGAATGGCCTCCAGGAGCGCGAGTTCGTCGTCTGAGAGCATCGTCGAGTCCTTCGAACAAGTTCGGCGAAATGATGCCACGACGGCCCAAGACGTTCGAAGTTTTCGCACATGTCCGCACCGGAAACCGGCACGTCAAAAGTGCGCCCGAAGCCGACCATTCAGTCACGGTCATTTCACCGGAACTCAATGGAGCACATCATGGAACGCTTTCAAGACAAGACAGTACTGATCACCGGCGGCACGAGCGGCATCGGCCTGGCCGCCGCCAAGGCCTTCGTGGCGGAGGGCGCGCGCGTCGTCGTCACGGGCCGCGACGCCGCGGCGCTCGAAAAGGCGCAAGCCGAACTCGGGCCGAAGGCCATCGCCATTCGCAATGACGCCGGGGTGCCGTCGGCGGCGAAGGAGCTGGCCGCCGCCATTGCCGGCCATGGCCTGAAGCTCGACGCCGTCTTCCTGAACGCCGGCGTCGCGAGATTCGCAGGCCTGTCGGATGTGACGGAAGCCTTCTGGGACGACATCTTCAACATCAACGTCAAGGGCCTGTTCTTCCAGATCCAGGCCGTGACGCCGCTGCTCGCGCAGGGCGCGTCGATCGTGATCAACGGCTCGATCAACGCACACATCGGCATGCCCGGCACGGCCGTCTATGCGGCCAGCAAGGCGGCAGTCATCTCGCTCGCCAAGACGCTGTCGGCCGAACTGCTGCCGCGCGGCGCGCGCGTCAACGTCCTCAGTCCCGGCCCCGTGCGGACGCCGATCTACGGCAAGCTCGGCCTGGACGCCCCCACGCTGGAAGCCACCGCGGCGCAGATTCAGGCGCAGATTCCGCTCGGCCGCTTCGGCACGCCGGAAGAAATCGCCGCCACCGTGCTTCACCTCGCCGCGCCGGAGTCCGCCTTCATCGTGGGCACCGAGATCGTGGTCGACGGAGGCATGAGCCAGCTTTGATCGGCACCCCCGGTGGCATCGGGCCGTGGCAAGATGCCCCGTCTTTGTCTCGATCCGGTGCCATCGCATGCTGGTCAATTGCGTCGTCTACGAAAACGGCATCAAGCTTGCCGACATTCCCGTCTCCAGCATCAGCGAGTACGTGTCGCTGCCGGGCTGCTTCGTATGGGTGGCATTGCACGATGCCACGCCCGAGGAACTTGCCGAGGTGCAGATCGAATTCGGCCTGCATCCGCTGGCGGTCGAGGACGCCCAGCACGGTCATCAGCGGCCGAAGGTGGAGGAGTACGAAGGCTCGCTGTTCGTCGTCATGCACCTGCTGGAGCCCGATAAGCACGACAAGTTGGAGCTGAACGTCGGGGAGGTCGATGTTTTCGTCGGCACCAATTACGTCGTTTCGGTGCGCAACCGCAGCGAGCACGGTTTCGTTGAAGTGCGCGAGCGCTGCGAGCGCGAGCCCGAGCTGTTGAGGAACGGCCCGGGCTTTGTGCTGTATGCGCTGATGGATGCGGTGGTCGACCGCTACTTCCCGATCATCGATGCGTTCGAGGTCGAGCTGGAGACCATCGAGCAGCGCATCTTCACCAAGGGCGAGGCGCGCGAGAACGTCCGGCGCCTGTATGAGCTGAAGCAGCGGCTCACCCTTCTCAAGCATGCCGTCGCGCCGCTGCTCGAAGGCGTCGGCAAGCTGCATGGGGGTCGCGTGCCGCAGATCTGCATGGGTTCGCAGGAGTATTTTCGCGACGTGGTCGACCATCTGGGGCGCATCAACGCGTCCATCGACGCCATCCGCGACACCATCGGGACGGCGATCAGCGTGAATCTGTCGATGGTCACGATCGAGGACAACGAAGTCACCAAGCGCCTGGCCGCATGGGCAGCCATCTTCGCGGTGTGCACGTCCTTCGCGGGCATCTGGGGCATGAACTTCAAGAACATGCCGGAACTGGATTGGCGCTTTGGCTACCCGGCCGCGCTGGTGGTCATCGTGGCGCTCTGCGGCTATCTGTATTACCGCTTCCGGCGCGCCGGCTGGGTCTGAGGCGGCGCCGCGTTGCCTTCGGCGAAAAGGCTCGCGAGATCGACTTCCTGCTCCGCCGCGGCGCCGGCGATCACGCGCTGCTCCAGTTCGTCGAGATGCGCCATGGCCGCGGAAACGGCGCTTTCGAGCGACGGACCCGTCAGCGCCTCGATGATTTCCTCGTGCTCCCTCGGCGCGCAGCTTGCAGCTTCCACTGAGTCGTAGAGGGCCTTGTAGAGCTCGGTGTTGGACACCAGCCGCTGGATGTAGGAGAGCAGTTCGTCGCTGCCCGCCATTTGCGCGAGCAGGAGATGGAAGTCGCCCGCCAGCCGGATCGAGTCCTCGCGCCGTCCTTCCTTGAAGGCGCGCTGCTCGGCCAGGACATGCTTGCGAAGCGCCGCGGTCTGCTCGCGCGACAGCTGGCCGAACAGCGTCGTGATCAGGCCGGCCTCGACGATGCGGCGCGCGCGGTAGATGCCGCGCATGTCGTCGATCGACGGGTTCGGCACGAAAGCGCCACGGTTGTATTCGAGGTCCAGCTTCTTTTCGGCGCCCAGCCGTGCCAGCACCTTGCGGATCGCGCCGCGCGTGCAGCCGAGCGCTTCGGCCAGCGCGCGCTCGCGCAGCGGCGTGCCAGGCCGGAGCTTCCCGCTGAGGAGCGCCTTCGAGACCGCCGCGTAGACGCGTTCGTCCACGCTCGCATCGGTGGTCGATGCGTCGTCGCTCGCGTTGTCGGCGGATTCCGCCGGACTCGGTGGTGTGGCGGGGTCGGTGGTGCGGCGGCGGACGGACGTGGGCATGGAGATCCGGTGGGTGGCGTCGGCGGAGGCCGACCGTCACCGGAAATGTTAACCGTGGCGCTGGCGTGTCTGGCGGCGGCGTTCAGCGTGGCGGGTGACCCGGCATGAAGGCCAGCCGTCCGTCGGGGGTGCGCTGGCACGTCCCCTGCAGCGCTTCGCCGTGGCGGCCGGGGATCTGCAGCGCGGCACCCTCCGCCTGGCCTTCGCAAGCCTGCATGAACTCGGGCGGCAACGGCCGGCCGCCGTGAGGGCGAGGAGGAGGCGGTGGCGGTGGCGGCGGCATCATGCAGCCCTGAAGAATCGCGGCGAGGGCAAGCAGGCCCCATCCCCGGGTTCGGATCATTGTCGGTTTCCTTGTCGTTGCGGGAGGCGGTCATGGTCGCGCGCAACTTCGGAGGAATGTGGGAGGGCGGGATACCCGCGCGGCGCTCAGTCGGCGGGTTCCTCGAACGCGAAGCCGACGCCGTAGACGGAACGAATCCAGTCGTGCCCCGGCCCGGCGGCGGCCATCTTGCGGCGAAGGTTCTTGACGTGGCTGTCGACGGCCCGTTCGGTCACGTCGGCCGTGTCGTCGTAGGCGAGGTCCAGCAACTGCGCGCGCGAGAAGATCCGGCCCGGTTGTCGCGACAGCGCCTGGAGAAGGCGGAATTCGAGGCGGGTGAGGGCGAGCGGGGTGCCGTCCAGCGTGGCGCGCCATTGGGTGTCTTCCAACTGGAGGCGTCGCGGGGGTGGGGGCGATACCGTGTTTGCCGTGCTGCGACGAAGTACCGCAGCGACCCGCGCGACGACTTCGCGCGGCGAGAAAGGCTTGCACACATAGTCGTCCGCGCCGAGTTCGAGGCCGAGGAGGCGATCGACTTCCTCGATGCGGGCCGTGAGCATGATGACCGGGCGCGTCGTGTGCAGCCGCGCCTGCTTCAGAACGGCCATGCCGTCGAGCCGCGGCAGCATCACATCGAGCAGGGTGAGATCGGGCGCCGGATCGGCGACCATTCGCGCCAGTGCGCTCTCGCCATCGGCGACGCGCTCCGGCTCATAGCCCGCGTGCCGCAGATAGTCCACGAGGACCGAAGCGATGTCGTCTTCGTCCTCGACGACCAGGATGCGCGTCATGCGGCATTCTCCAATGGCAAGGTCACGATGATCCGCAAGCCGCCGAGCGGCGACGGCGCTGCGTCGATCGAACCTCCATGCGCTTCGAAGGTGACGCGGCAGATGGCCAGCCCCAGACCGGAGCCACCGAGTGCCCGGCTGCGCGATGCCTCGCCGCGGAACAGCCGTTCGAACAGGTGAGGCAGTTCGTCGGGCGAAACGCCGGGCGGGCTGTCGTCGAAGTGAAGAACGAGGCGTTCCGTCTCGTTGCCGCTCTCAATCCGTGCCCCGATGCGCAGGCGACCGCCGGCGTCGGTGTACGACAGGGTGTTTTCGAGCAGGTTGATGAAGGCCTGATGCAGGCCGCGCGTATCGCCGCGTGCTTGCGGCTGGCGCTGGGCGGCGAGTGCATCGATCTCGGTCGCATCCAGCGAGATGCGGCGTTGCGCGAAGCGCTCCCGCGTCAGCGCGAGAGCTTCTTTCAACAGGGCCAGCGGAAACACCGGGACCAGGAGCGGCGAGGCTCCGTCCTGCTCGCGCATGCTGCTGCGCAGGTCGTCGACCAGTTGGCCCAGCCGCATCACCTGCCGGTGCAGCCGAAGGGCGGTCTTGTCGTCGAAGTTGCGCACGCCGTCCTGCAGGGCCTCGATTTCGGCGCGCATCGCCGCCAGCGGCGTACGCAGTTCGTGCGCAACATCGGCGAGCCAGGCGCGGCGCGACGACTCGATGCCGTCCAGCCTCTCTGCCATGTCGTTGAAGGTGCGGCCCAGCAGCGCAAGTTCATCGCTTCCGTGCACCGGCACGCGCGCATCCAGGCGGCCTTGCGCAATGCGTTGTGCGCCTTGCGTCAACGCATCGATGGGTGCAAACCAGCGGCGCGCGAGCAGCCAGGAAAGAAGCAGCGCGATGGCGAGGCCCGCGACGCCGGTCCAGACGACGAAGCTGGATTGCTGCGCGACGAATGCGCGGTCGGCGTCGTTCGCCAGTCCCTCCAGCGGCGCCAGCAGCAGCGTGCCGATCAGGTGCTCGCCGTCGCGCAATGGAAGGCGTGCGGCGGACTCAGGATCGACCTTCGCGCCGGCGACCCAGTCACCCTTGGCGTCGACCAATCCCAGGCGGCGATAGACCGAATCCGGATTGCTCCGCGGATCGTCGCGCGATCCCGGCTGCGACGATGCAGTTCGTCGCGGAGGCAGCAGGTCGGGCGGCAGTGGCGGCGGACCGGGAGATTCATTGGGTGGTGGCCCTGTCTCCCACGGCGGTGGGCGGAAATCTTGCGGCGGCCAGGGGGGCACGCGCCGCAAGGCGCCATCGGGGGGCGGTCCCCCGATCTCCGAGGCGCGCTCGGGCGGCGGCGCGAAGATGCCCATCTGCAGCCGATGCCAGGCGCCCTCGTCACCGCGCAGGTCATCCCAGTTGCCGTGCGCCGCATGGCGCTTCTTCAACAGATCGGCGAGCCAGTCCATGCGCCGGATCTCGATCTCTGCAACGTAGGGGCCGAGTCCGCGCTGCAAGCCGAGGCGCGAGAAGGCCGCAAAGATCAGCAGCAACGCCAGAAGGAGCACGGCCAGCGCGAGGAAGATCTTTCGGAAGAGCGTCAGACGGGGCATGGGGCGATGGACGGGCGTGCCGCATTTTGCGGGATGCCGCGGCACGTGCGGCGCAAGCGGCAACCGGATCAGGCCGCGATCGAGATCGCGATCTCGGCGCTGTAGCCGCTCGTGGCGTCGCCGCTGAAGTTCACCATCTCCAGCGCGGTGCCGTCGCTGAAGACGTTGTCGGTGGCGAAACTGATCGCGTTCAGGTTGACCACGCTTTGCGAATAGCCGGCGGTGCCGGTGTAGATGGCGCGCAGGGTCTCGGTCGGAAAGGCCAGCTGCGTCGTCTTGACCTTGCCGCTCGCCGATTTCGCCGTCGAGAGGTTCGGATAGATCTCCAGGTGCATGTGCGGCATGCGTCCCGAATAGCAGCCCGGCACGACGGTGGTGAAACTCACGCGTCCGTTCGCGTCCGTCTCCTGCACGCCCCGCAGGTGATTGTCGGTCAGGCTTTGCGTGGTGTAGACGGAGTAGGTGCCCTCGCGGGTGCAATGCCACAGGTAGATGGCGTAGCCCGCGAGCGGCGCGCAGCTGCTCGTCGTGTTGGTGAGCGTGATCGTGATCGTCAACGGCGCGCCAGCCACTTGTATCGTGCTGCCGATGTTGGCGCGGATGTCCGAGCGGACGATGCCGTCCAGCGCAAGCACGTTGTAAGTGGCGTTGCTCGCGTTGGAGCCGTCGGCGGGGTACGGGCCCGCCGTCTCTTCAGGCACGACCTGGCAACTGCCCGAATTGCCGGAACCGCTGGTGCTTGCGGATGTGGAGGATGTCGTGGACGTGGCAGCGCTGCCTGTGGTGGCGGTCGTGCCCGTGGCCGTCGTCGCCGCCGATGAGGAACCGGTCGCCAGGATCGGCGACAGCGTCGATGCGCCGGACGAGGTCGTGCTTCCGCTGCCGCCGCCGCCACAACCGGCCAAGGCGCAGAGTCCGAGCGAGCCGATGGCGCCCAGCGCGTGGCGCCGCGCGACGTCGGGCCGGCCGATCCGGGGATGGGTCTTTGCCATGTTCATTTCTCTCCAGCGCCAATCGCGCGAAGCGCCGACTTTGCGTGGCGATCTGGGAGAAAACGTGGAGTCCCCGTTTTGTCAATACACGTTGGCGATGGCGCCCTGCAGCGGCAACCGCAGGGTGATGCCGAGGCCACCCAGCGGCGAGGGGGCGGCGTAGAGGCGACCGCGGTGCTCGGCCACGATCTGCGTGCAGAGCGCCACGCTTGCTACGGCGTCGGTGTCTTCGCGCTGTCGCGCAACGCCGGCGGAGGCCGCGTCGAAGCAGCGCGCCAGTCGCGGCTCGCTGGTGTCGGGTGTCGTGTCCATGAAATTGACGACCGCGTGCGTGCCCTCGATGCGGCCGAGCACACGCAGCGTGCTGCCGGCGTGCATGGCGCGGCACGCCAGGTCGACGATCTGCCCGAACACCTCCTGCATGCCCGAACGATCGAGGAGGACGGGCAGGGGATCGGCGGGAAGCCTGAGTTCCAGCGCCATTCCGGCGGCTTGCAGGCGGGCACGCAGGGATTCCGACATCTGGCTGAGCAACTGCCGGATGTCGGCCTGGTTGCGCGGCCCCGCCGTGTGCGGCTTCAAGACGGGGCGAGGCGGCCGTCGAACGGCATCAGTCCGCTGCTGGAGGATGCGCCATAACACGAAAAGCAGGAGGCTGACAAAGACGGCGATGCCGAGTTGCGCTGGGTTCATTCGATGCGGTGTGGGTTGCGATGGACCGCATTAACCCCCGCCGCCGCGCTGCGCGCAACAGCTCCCGGGCCGCGTGACGGGCCTTCAAGATCTCTCCTCAATCGAGGCGCAATGCGGATTCGCGCAGCCCCTGTCGGACCCGGCGTCTAGGTATTAACGCGAGATTGACGCCGCAGATCGTCACCCATACCATTTAGTTTTGGTTAACCAAACATGTTTTGTTTAGTCAACCATATAATCCAACCCTCACAGAGAGCGAGGCCTCAAGTGAACCCCGTCAAATGGCTGGCCTTGCTGCCGGTGATTGCCTTTTTCAGCGGCGGATGGCTGTCCGCCTTCGCCCCCACCTTCGTCCTCGGGATGCCCTTCCTCATGGTGTGGAACGTGTCCTGGCTGGTCCTGACCTCGCTGATCATGGTCGTCATTGACCATAGCGAGGGCGACCTCGACGCGCCCGACGCAGCAGCAGGAGACGCACGATGAACGCCGCACTGCTGATCATTGCCCTCTTCGTCGTCGGTGCGCTCGCGCTGGCGGTGCTGGCGCGCCGTGGCCGCAAGATGAGCCTCGAGCAATGGGCGCTGGGCGGACGCGGCCTCGGCGCCATCATGGTGTTCCTGCTGATGGCGGGCGAATCGTTCTCCACCTTCACCTTCCTGGGTGCGAGCGGATGGTCCTACAGCAAGGGTGCGCCGGCCTTCTACATCCTGGCCTACGGCGGCCTCGCGTACTTGATCGCGTTCTGGATGCTGCCGGCCATCTGGCGCTATGCGACGGCGCACAAGCTGGTGTCGTTCTCCGACTTCTTCGCGAGCAAGTACGACAGCCGCGCGCTCGGCGTGCTGGTTTCCATCGTGGCGTTGATGGGCATGGTGGCGTTGCTCACCATCCAGTTGCGCGGGCTGGGCATCATCGTCTCGGAGGCCTCGTACGGCACGATCGCCCCGCAGGTCTCGATCTGGATCGGCACCGCGGTGATGGTGGTCTACATCCTGTTCTCGGGCATCCACGGTTCGGCCAGCATCGCGATCGTGAAGGACATCCTGATCCTCGCGCTGGCGATCTTCCTCGGCGTCTACCTGCCCTGGCACTACTACGGTGGCGTCGCGCCGATGTTCACCGCCATCCACGCGTCGAACCCGACCTTCTTCGAGTTCCCGAAAGAGGGCCTGACCCTCACCTGGTACAACTCCACGATTCTGCTCACGGCGCTGGGCTACTACCTGTATCCCTTCAACCTGACCTCGGTCTATGCGGCGAAGAGCGCGAGCGCGGTGCGCCGCAACACGATCCTGATGCCGCTCTACCAGATCGTCATCGCCTTCCTTTTCCTGGTGGGTTTCGCGGCCATCCTGAAGGTGCCGGGACTCAAGGGCGCTGAGATCGACCTGGCGTTGTTCGGACTTGCCAAGGCGACATTCGACCCATGGTTTGTCGGCATCATCGGCGGCACCGGCGTGCTCACCGCGCTGGTGCCCGGCTCGATGATCCTGCTGACCGCATCCACCGTGATCGGCAAGAACATCTACAAGGAAGGCTTCTCGCCGCGTGCGACCGACCAGCAGGTGTCGAGGGTCGCTCGCGCCGTGCTGCCTCTGTTCGCGCTGGTGGCGGTGTACTTCGTGCTGCGCGGCGGCACGACCATTGTGTCGATCGCGATCTTCGCGTCCAGCCTGCTCACGCAGTTGCTGCCGTCGCTTCTGTTCAGCCTGCCGAAGCGGTCCTTCGGCAACAAGCAGGCCGCCTTCGCCGGCATCCTCTCGGGCGGCGCCGTCCTGGGCTACGTGATGATCGCGAACACCAGCATCGGCCAGATGTTCCCGAACGCGCCGGCGGGCTTCAAATCGATGAACATCGGGCTCGTGGCTCTGGCGACCAACACGCTGGTGTTCACGCTCGTCACGCTGCTCGGCCGGCGTCCGGTGGCGCGCGATGCTGCGGTTGTCCCGGCCTGACCCTCGCCACTTTTTCTTCGGATCGAGCTTTCCATGCCCCAGTCTTCCTCCCTTCTCATCCGCAACGTGCGCCCGCTGGGGGCCGCCCCGGTCGACGTGCTGGTGCACGGTGACAGGCTCGCCGCCATCGGTGCGGCGCTGCCGATGGAAGACGGCTGCGCGGTGGAAGAGGGTGGGGGCGCTTTGCTGATGCCCGGACTTGTCGAGGGCCACACGCACCTCGACAAGACGATGTGGGGCATGGACTGGTATCGCAACGAAGTGGGCACCCGACTCGTCGACAAGATCGACAACGAGCGCGCCTTCCGCGCGGCGAGTGGTCATGACGCGGCGCGGCAGTCGCTCGCACTCGCCAAGGCCTTTCTCGCGCTCGGCACCACGCGGCTGCGCACGCATGTCGATATCGACACGCAGGCCGGCCTGCGCCATCTCGAAGGCGTGGTTCGCACGCGCGGCGCGATGCAGGCGCTGCAGCAGATCCAGATCGTGGCCTTTCCGCAGTCGGGGCTCCTGCAGCGACCCGGCACGGCGGAATTGCTCGACCGTGCGATGGCCGAAGGCGCCGATGTGCTGGGCGGCCTCGACCCCTGTGCGATCGATGCCGATCCGGTGCGTTCGCTCGACACGCTCTTCGGCATCGCCGAACGCCATGCCTGCCCGATCGACATCCATCTGCACGAGCCGGGCGCGATGGGTGCCTTCTCGCTCGAACTGATCCTGGAGCGCACGGCCGCGCTCGGCATGCAGGGCAAGGTAGCGATCAGCCATGGCTTCTGCCTCGGTGAGCTGCCCGAACGCGAGCGCGACGTGTTGCTCGCACGCATGGCGAAGCTCGACGTGGTGCTGATCACCAGCGCGCCGCCATCGCGCATCGTGCCGCCGCTCATGGCCTGCCGGCAGGCCGGCGTGACGATGCTCGGCGGCAACGACGGCATCCGCGACACGTGGTCGCCCTACGGCAATCCGGACATGCTGGAGCGCGCCATGCTCATCGGTCTGCGCTACAACCTGCGCCGCGACGATGAACTCGACATCGCGCTCGACTGCGTCACGCACGCCGGTGCGCGGGGCTGTGGCTTCGAAGCGTATGGACTGGTACCCGGCAGCCGTGCTGACCTGGTGCTCATCGATGCGCAGACCGTCGCGCAAGCGGTCGTGTCGCGGCCGCCGCGGCGGCTCGTCGTGGCGGGCGGTCGCATCGCCGCGCGCAACGGCGAACTGCTGCCGGGTGTGGTGTCCGCGTGACCCGGGCCGGAAAGGGCCGGCAAGAAGCGGGCGCAAGCGAAAGCGGATTTGGTTTCGCGCTTGCGATCGTGCTGGTGGCGCTCAATCTGCGTGCGTTCCTGACATCGACGAGTCCGCTGCTCGAAGCCATCCGCGCCGCCACGGGGCTGGGTTTTCATTGGGCCGCGATGCTCACCGTGCTGCCGATGCTGGCGATGGGGCCGATGTCCTTGCTCGGCGTCGCGGTGGGGCAGCGCCTGGGTGATCGGGCGGGCATTCTGCTGGGGTTGGCGACCATCGCCGTGGCCTGTGCGAGCCGATTTGTCGCCGACGCGGCGCTCCCGTTGCTCGCCAGTGCGGCACTCGCGGGCATCGGCGTCGGACTGGTCCAGGCGCTGATGCCTGCCGTCATCAAGCGCACCTGGCCGACGCGCGTGGGATGGGCGATGGGTTTGTATTCCGCAGCGCTCATGGGGGGTGGCGGGCTCGGCGCCGTGGGCAGTCCCTGGATCGCGCGTGTCGCCAACGATTGGCAAGCGGGGCTCGCGGCATGGGCGCTGCCGGCTGCGCTCGCATGGCTGGTGTGGTTTCTCGTGACGCCGGCTGAGGCTGCCCGTCCGAGAGGCCGGCACAAGGATGCGCGCTGGCTCCAATGCTTCGGAAATCGCCGCGCCTGGTTGCTGGCGGCGTACTTCGGTCTGATCAACGGCGGCTACAGCAGCCTCGTCGCCTGGCTGCCGCATTTCTACGCGCAGCAAGGCTGGAGCACGGAACGCGCAGGCGCGGCGTTGGCATGGATGACCGTGGCGCAATTGATCGCCGCGCTGGTGATGCCTGCGCTGGCGCGTGGTCGCCGCGATCTGCGGCCCTGGCTCGCTGCCATGTTGCTGGCCCAGCTGGCCGGCTTCGCGGGCCTGTGGCTCAACGCACCCGCCTCGGGCGTCGTCGCGCTGCTTGGCTTCGGGCTGGGCGGCGCCTTCGCGCTGTGCATGGTGCTGGCGCTCGACCATTTGCCCGATCCCAGGCAAGCAGGCACCCTGGCTGCCTTCATGCAGGGCTTCGGCTTCATGATCGCGGCGCTGGCGCCTTTCGTGACAGGCTGGGTGCGCGAGTCCAGCGGCGGCTTCGGATCGGCGTGGATCTATCTGGGGGCCATCGTCGTGCTTCTGCTGCCGCTGACCTGGTTCTTTGATCCACGGCGTTACGCGCGAGTGACGGCCGGGCTCTTCGATGCGCGCCGACCTTCGGGGGGCGCAGCCATACATCAGCCGGCTTCGGCTGCAGCCAAGTGAATCGAGAAAAAGGAACGACGATGTATCAGGAACAGTTCATGCAGCGCGCCATCGACTTGTCGTCCAAAGCGCTGCGCACGCCCGGAACCGAGCCCTTCGGCGCGGTCGTCGTGCGAGACGGCGTGGTGGTGGGCGAGGGCTTCAATCATTCGGTCGCTCATTTCGACCCGACCTCGCACGGCGAGGTGGAGGCCATCCGCGATGCCTGTCGCAATCTGAAGAGCGTGGATCTGAGCGGCTGCGACCTGTACACGTCTTGTGAACCTTGTGCCTTGTGCGTTGCCGCCATGCGGATTGCGGGCATCGGGAAGCTCTACTACGCGGCTTCGCTGGCGCAATCGGCCGAAGCCTTTGCCGGTGTGCCAACCGCGGCGCGGCATCCGATCGACGTGGAAGACCTCCGAGCGGAGGCCGGCGCGCCTCCGGCGGGGCGCGCCACGCCTTCCGAGCAACGGCTGGACTGCGAAGCCGTGGCCGTGCTGGAGGCGTGGGCCGACGGCCGCCGGCCCGGCAAGTCCTGAGACAGCCTCAGGCGGTCTGCGTTGCAGGCACCTTCGGTTGCTCGTCGGCGAGTGCCACCCTGTAGATCAGCGCACCCAGCACGGCACCGACCAGCGGCGCAACCCAGAACATCCAGAGCTGATCCATCGCCCATGCCGGCGCGAACAATGCCGGCCCGGTGCTGCGCGCCGGATTGACCGACGTATTGGTCACGGGAATCGAAACCAGGTGGATGAGCGTGAGGCAAAGCCCGATCGCCAGCCCCGCAAAGCTGTTGGCGGCGCGTTTCGCGGTCGCGCAGAGGATCACGATCAGGAAGACGGCCGTCATCACCACCTCGCAGAGCAATGCGGCGTTCATGCCGTATTGCCCCGGTGAGTGTTCACCGAAACCGTTGGCCGCAAAACCACCGAGCTCCGCGCCGGGCTTGCCGGAGGCGATGACGTACAGGATGGCCGCAGCAACGCATGCGCCCGCCACTTGCGAAATCATGTAGCCGGCGAGCTTGTTGGCCGGCATGCGGCCCGCCGCCACCAGGCCGAGCGAGACCGCGGGATTGAAGTGGCCGCCGGAGATCGGACCGAATGCATAGGCGCCGGTGACCACCGTGAGCCCGAATGCGAGCGACACGCCGAGAAAGCCGATGCCCAGTTCGGGAAATGCGGCGGCGAGCACTGCGCTGCCGCAGCCGCCGAAGGTGAGCCAGAACGTGCCGAGGAATTCAGCGGACCAGACTTTGAAGTTGTTGTTGTGCATGAGAGCTTTCAATGGAAGAAGGGGAAAGATGGCGACCATCGCCGCAGTGGCCATGCATGCATTGGCCTTGGCGTGTGCCGAGATGAGACGGGCAGGCGTTGCCCACCGCTTGAAGCGTGTTTCGTTTTGATTCCTCTCTGATTTCAAGACGGCCTGCGTCGTACGCGAGCCGGGCTCAAAATATAAACAGCGCGCGGTGCCGATCTCGTCGAAAAGAAGAGCGGTTCTCGCGCAAATTTCACGATTGATTGAGGACAGAAGCCATGACAGCCAAGCCGATCAAAGTCCCCGGACCCGATCACCCGATCACCATTGAGGCGAATCCCAAACGCGTCGTCGTGAAGGCCGCCGGCCGCGTGATCGCCGATACGACGCACGCGTTGTCGCTGCGCGAGGCGTCGTATCCGGCGGTTCAATACATTCCGCGCAAGGATGTCGACATGTCCCTGCTGGCGCGCACGGACCATGCGACGTACTGCCCGTTCAAGGGCGACTGCGCGTACTACAGCATCCCCGCGGGCGGCGAGCGTGCCGTCAATGCCGTGTGGACCTACGAGGCGCCCTACGCTGCGGTTGCGCAGATCAAGGACCATCTGGCCTTCTATCCGGATCGCGTCGATTCGATCGAGCAAGCGTAGGCAGACACCCGCCATGAAGATTGCAGTGATGGGCGCCGGCGCGGTCGGCTGCTACTACGGGGGCATGCTCGCGCGTGCCGGACATTCGGTGACGCTGATCGGCCGAGCGCAGCATGTGGAAGCGATTCGTCGCGACGGGTTGCTTCTCGACACACGGACGTTCAAGGCCCATGTGCCGATCGATGCCAGCACGGACGTCGCCGCCGTGGAAGGCGCGGACCTGGTGTTGTTCTGCGTCAAGTCCACTGACACGGAGAGCGCTGCCGCTGAATTGAAGCCGCACCTCATGCCCGCTGCGTTCGTGCTCACGCTGCAGAACGGCGTCGACAACGCCGAGCGGCTCCAGGCGGTGCTGCCGCAGGAGGTGGCGCCCGCGGTCGTCTACGTTGCGACCGAAATGGCGGGGCCCGGCCATCTCAAGCACCACGGTCGCGGCGAACTGGTCATTGCGCCTTCAAGAACCAGCAATGAGGTCGCAGCGATGTTCGAGAAGGCGGGCGTGCCGACGCAGGTCTCCGACAACGTGATCGGCGCGCTGTGGATGAAGCTGATCCTGAACTGCGCCTACAACGCCTTGTCCGCCATCGCCCAGCTGCCCTATGGCCGTGTGGTGCAGGGCGTGGGCGTGGAGAGCGTGATGCGCGACGTGGTGCAGGAATGCATTGCCGTGGCGCATGCCAGCGGCGTGGCGCTTCCCGGCGATGCCTGGCAGACCGTCGCGGGGCTCGTCCAGACCATGCCGACGCAGTATTCATCCACCGCGCAGGATTTGGCGCGCGGCAAGCGCAGCGAGATCGACCATCTCAACGGCTATGTGATGCGCAAGGGTGAATTGCTCGGCGTGCCGACGCCGGTCAATCGCGTGCTGCATGCGCTGGTCAAGCTGATCGAAAGCCGTTCGGCGCCGGGCTGACTTATTCGTCCGACGAGCCCGGCACGTACCACCGGGTCGCGATCAGTTCCGGCTCATCGTGCGCCTGCAGGCGCTCCCAGTGCCGATCGGCGTCTTCCACGAAGAGGTCGCGCGCGATCGCCTGCGCGAGCCGCGTGGCGCCGATCGCGAGGCCGGGGATGTCGCCGGCCAGTGCGCCATGGCTCATGGTCGCGCCCCAGTTGAAGAGACGCATGCGCGCCAATGCGTCGGCCTGTGGGTCGGCCGGATCGGCGCTGCGCAGTTCGAAGCCGGCGCCCAGGTACGGAAAGCGCGCCGGCTCCGGATGATGTTCGGCTTCCGTCGCCGAAACGTGGCTCGCCCAGGTGTCGATCTGCGACGTGTAGGCGGCGATCTCCGGCCGGTCGAGCAGGTCGACGTCGAAGCCGGTGCCGAAAATCACCGCGTCGAAGCGCTCCAGGCCCCCGTTCGGCATGGTGATCGTCACGCCGTCTTCGTCAGGCGCGACATCATCCCAGGGCGTTCCCAGGCGCAGTTCGAAGGCGTCGTGCACGTCGCAACGGCGCACGGTTTCCCAGGGCGGTGGAACCTGTTCGTCGAAGATGTAGGTATAGACGCGCCACTTGCGCGCGTCGTCCAGTCCTTCGAAGCCGCGCAGGAAGCCGTGGCTGGACGCGGCCTTGCTCTTGTTGACCTGCGGAAGTTGCGCGCGGCGCGCGAACAGCGTGACGTTCGCCGCGCCGGCTTCGAGCGCGCATGCAGCGTTGTCGAAGGCAGAGGCGCCGGCACCGAGCACGCCGATGCGTCGCCCTTCAAGGGCCGCGAAGTCGATCGTGTCGGCGGAATGGAATACGCGCCCGGCCGCAAACGGATCGTCGCGCCGTAACGAAGGAAACGCGGGCCAGCGCGGCGCGCCGCTGCCGTCGCGTCCCAGCGCCAGGACCAATTGGCGCGTACGCACGGATTCGCGCCGGCCATGGGCGTCTTCGAGTTCGATTTGCAGCACCCGCCCGTCCTGCGTGTGCGAGACGGATCGCAGCGACACGCCGTTTTCCACCGGAAGGCCGACCGTGTCGCGCACCCAGAGCAGGTAGTCGCGCCAGTCGACACGGCCGATCTTGTGCAGCGCCTGCCAGCCGGGCGTGCCCTGGTCGGACATCGCGCTGCCTTCACCGTGCTGCGCTTCGTACCATGCGCGAAAGCTGAGTGAAGGCACGCCGAGCTCGGGGCCGCCGACGTGCTTGGGGCTGCGCAGCGTGAGCATGCGCGCGTAGGTGCCCCACGGGCCTTCCTCGCCGCGCTCGGCGCGGTCGATCACCCGGATGTGGGTCACGCCTTCGCGGCGCAGCGCGTAGGCGGCCGTTTGCCCGCACATGCCGGCGCCGGCGATCAGGACGTCGAGAACCGGCGCCTCGGCGGTGGACGATGCGGCCGGCAGCACCCATGCCGGCGGCGGCACGTTGATGCGTTCGAGGTCGGCACGCGCCTGCGCCGCGAGGCGGTCGAGCGCAGCCGTGTTTCGCGGACTGGCGATGAACTGCAGCGGCACCGGCGGCAGGGCGTCGGGGCGTGCGTCGGAAATTGGGTCGTCGGATGCCATTGCCTGAAGATAATCCAGAACATGATCTCGCTCGACTGCTACTACAGCCTCTCTTCGCCCTGGGCCTACTTCGGAGGCCCCCAACTTCAGGACATCGTGCGCCGCCACCATGTGCGCCTCACGCTCAAGCCTTACGACTTCCAGGCCGTGGTTCCGCAGACTGGCGGCATTCCGCTCAAGACCCGGCCCGAACCGCGCCGCACCTACCACGCGCTGGAACTCGCGCGCTGGCGGGAGCACCTGGGCATGCCGCTCAACCTGGAGCCCGCGCACTACCCCAAGGGGCAGGCGAGCGATCCGAACTGGAACAAGTATCCGGGCTGGATGGTGATTGCCGCGCAATTGCAGGGGCTCGATGCCCAGCCGCTTTCACACGCGCTGTTGCGCGCGCTTTGGGCGGAAGAGCGCAACACGGCCGATGCGGCGGTGCGCATCGCGGTCGCCGACGAGAACGGCTACGACGGCGCGGCGCTCCAGGCGCTGGAGCAGACGCCGGAGACGCAGGCGACTTATCGCGCGAACAGCGCCGAAGCGGTTGAAAGAGGCGTGTTCGGCGCGCCCACGTACATCCTCGACGAGGAACGCTTCTGGGGGCAGGATCGGCTGGTGTTTCTGGACCGCGCGCTGGATCGGCTGCGGGCCTCGCGTCCCGTTGGCTAGTGACTCACGGAGCTTCCGACCTGGGGCAGCAGATAATCCCCCGATGCGAATTCGTTTCACCAAGATGCAAGGAGCCGGCAACGACTTCGTCGTGCTGGACGAAACCCATAGCCCGCTCGGCTTGAGGACGGAGCAGTACCGCTTCCTGGCCGACCGCCACTTCGGCGTCGGCGCCGACCAGATCCTCTCGGTGCGGCCGTCGCCGGGCGAAGGCATCGATTTCCAATACGTGATCCACAACGCCGACGGTGGTGAGGTCGAGCAATGCGGCAATGGCGCGCGCTGCTTCATGCGCTTCGTGCGCGAACACGGTCTGACACCCAAGGACAGCGTGCGCGTGCAGACACTCTCCGGCGTGATCGAGCCGCGCATGGGCGCCGACGGTCGCGTGACGGTCGACATGGGCGCACCCGTCTTCGAGCCTGCGCTCGTGCCCTTCGACACCGCCGGGCTCGATCCGCTCCATGAAGGCGGGTGGCAGAAATGGCATCTGGCGCTCGGCACGCACGCCGAGAGCGCCATCGTGTCGGTGGCGGTGCTGTCGATGGGCAATCCGCATGCGGTGCAGATCGTCGACAACGTCGATACCGCGCCGGTCCACAAGCAGGGCCCGCTGATCGAACACCATCCGCGCTTTCCGCAGCGCGTCAACGCTGGCTTCATGCAAGTGGTCGACCGCTCGCATGTGCGCCTGCGTGTCTTCGAGCGCGGTGCCGGCGAAACGCTCGCCTGCGGCACCGGCGCCTGTGCCGCCGTGGTCGCGGGCATTCGGCTCGGCCTGCTCGATTCGCGCGTCGATGTCGAGACGCGCGGGGGCCTGCTCACCATCCAATGGGCCGGCGACGGCGCGCCGGTGCTGATGACCGGCCCGGCCGTCACGGTGTTCGAAGGCGAAATCGAGGTGCCGGACCAGCCATGAATCATTTCAACCAAACTTCCATGAATCCGATCACCGAAGACGACATTGCCAACTACCTGGCGAACACGCCGGATTTCTTCGAGCGCCATGCGCAATTGCTGAGCCAGGTTCAGCTCACCAGCCCGCACGGCAACCGCGCCGTGAGCCTGCAGGAGCGGCAGGCAGAGATGCTGCGCGAGAAGATCAAGGCGCTGGAGCATCGCGTGATGGACATGGTGCGGCATGGCACCGAGAACATGGTGACCGCCGACCGTCTTCAGCGCTGGACCCGCGGCCTGCTGACCACGCGCGACCCGCGCCAACTGCCCACGCAGATCGCCTCGGAGCTGGAGGGCCTCTTCCTGGTGCCCCAGACCGCCATCAAGATCTGGGATTGCGACAGCGCCTATCTGAACGAGCCCTACGCGCAGTGGGTGAGCGACGACGTGAAGGCGCTTGCGACCTCGCTGACGGCGCCCTATTGCGGCCTGAACTCCGGTTTCGAGGTGTCCGGCTGGCTGGCCGAGCCGCATGCCGCCGTGTCGATCGCCCTGATCCCGTTGCGTCCGGAGCCCGAGGCGCCGGCCTTCGGCCTGCTGCTGCTCGCGTCGCCTGACGCGCAACGCTACAACCCGGACATGGGCACGGACTTCCTGGATCGCATCGCCGAGCTCGCCTCGGCCGCGCTGTCGCGGCTGCGGCCTTGAATCGCGCGCTGCGGCGCGGGCTGTGGGGCGCGCTGCTGATCCTGTTGCTCGGGTACCTGGCGATCACCGTCATGGTGTGGCGGCACGCCCGCTGGGTGCTGGACCATCCGCCGCAACGTGCGGCCGATGCGGCGTTGATCCTGGGCAATCGCGCCTACCGCGACGGCAAGCCCAACCCATGTCTGACCGGCCGCGTCGATGCCGGTATCGCCCTTGCCGAGGCGGGCCGTGTTCAGCGTCTTCTGCTGAGCGGCGGCGTGGATTGGGAAGACGGCCGCGTCGAGGCCGAAGTCATGGAGCGACACGCGCGGGCTGCTGGTTACAGCGGGCCCTTGCTGCTGGAGCCGGTCTCGTCGTCCACCAGGGAAAACCTTTCGATGTCGCGCAGCGTCCTGCAGGCGGCCGGCGTGAAGAGCGTGATCATCGTGACCGAGCCGTACCATCTGTGGCGCGCCGAGCGACTCGCCCGGGCCGGCGGGTTCGATCAGCTCTTCGACGTGCAATATGCGGCAGCTTCGACTTCCTGTTGGCAGCGTTGGGGCATGGTCTTCAAGGGCGCTTTGCGCGAACCTCTGGCCATCGTGAACAATGCTGGCCGTGGCTACCTCTTCTGACGACACACTGCGCATGACCCTGATCGAGAAATATCTCGAGCATGTGCGGGTCGAACGTCGGCTGGCGGCGCGCACAGTGGAGCTCTATGCCATCCACCTGAAGACGCTGGTCGAAAAGGCCGAAACGGCGGGACTCGCGCTCGACAAGGTCCAGACAGCGCACGTGCGTCGCTGGATGGCGCAACTGCACGGGGCAGGCCGCGAGTCGCGCGGCATTGCGTTGGTCCTTTCCTGCTGGCGGAGTTTCTATCGCTGGCTCGGCAATGAGGGCTTGGTGGGCGCGAACCCGGTCCAGGATGTTCACGCGCCCAAGTCTGACCGGCCTCTGCCGAAGGCCCTCGCCGTCGATGACGCGGTGCAGCTCGCCGAACTCCACGACGCGGAAGCCGACCCCTGGGCCGAGGCACGCGACCGGGCGATCGTCGAACTGCTCTACGGCTGCGGCCTTCGCGTCAGCGAGTTGACCGGCCTGGATGCGCGGGCGAGCGGCACGGCGCGCGGCTGGATAGACCTCGACGCCGCCGAAGCCAACGTGCTGGGCAAGGGCAGCAAGCGGCGCCTGGTGCCGGTGGGCAGCAAGGCAGCCGAAGCCATGCAGGCATGGCTTGCAGTGCGCGAAGACTGCCCGGCGCTCGAAGCAGCGCGGGTGCGCGACCCGGAAAGCGCGGCGGCGCTCTTCATCGGCCGCAACGGCCTGCGTTTCTCGGCGCATTCGGTGTGGAAGCAATTGCGCCAGCGCAGCCTCAAGGCCGGCCTGGCAACGCCGGTGCATCCCCATATGCTGCGGCACTCGTTCGCGAGCCACGTGCTGCAATCCAGCAGCGACCTGCGCGCCGTGCAGGAATTGCTGGGGCACGCCAATATCTCGACCACGCAGGTCTACACGCGGCTGGATTTCCAGCATCTCGCCAAGGCCTACGATGCGGCGCATCCCCGGGCGCAGGCGCGCGAAGAGCCCCGCCGTCAGAACAAGGGCAGGAAGCCATGAAGATTCTCAGACTCCGGCCCGGCAAGGAGCGCTCGCTGTTGCGGCGACATCCCTGGGTGTTCGAATCCGCCATCGCCAAGGGCGGCGGCGACGCGGGCGAAACCGTGCGCATCGAGTCGGACGAAGGCAAGTTCCTCGGCTGGGCCGCGTTCAGTCCGCATTCGAAGATTCGCGCCCGCGCATGGAGCTTCGACGAAAAGCAGCGCATCGATGCGGCATTCTTTTCGGCGCGCGTGGCGACGGCGGTCGAGGCGCGCAGTCTGTTCGATCTCCAGAGCGACGGCGTGCGGTTGATCCACGGTGAGGCGGACGGCTTGCCGGGCCTGATCGTCGACCGCTACGGCGACACGCTGGTGGCGCAATTCCTGTCGGCCGGCGTCGAGCGCTGGAAGGCGGTGCTTGCCGACGCGCTGCTCGCGGCTACCGGTCTCCAGAAGCTCTACGAGCGTTCCGACGCGAGCGGCCGGGAGCGCGAGGGGCTCAAGCCGGTCACGGGCTGGCTGCGCGGCAACGGAGCCACCGAGATCAGCATCCGCGAACACGAGTGGCGCCTCGGTCTCGACGTCGCGACCGGCCACAAGACCGGCTTCTACCTGGACCAGCGCGACAGCCGCAAGCGATTCGCGGAACTGGCGGCGCAGCGCCGCTTTCGCCGCGTGCTCAACTGCTTCTGCTACACGGGAGGCTTCACCGTCGCGGCGCTCGCCGGCCTGAAAGCGGCCGGCGCGGTCGAGGGCGCGGAGTTGACCTCCATCGACTCTTCGCTGCCCGCACTGGAGCGGGCACGGGCGCACCTCGCGATCAACGGCTTCGAGGACGCTCACGCGCAGTTCCTTGACGCCGACGTCAATGCCTCCCTGCGGCGATTCGTCGATGAGGGGCGAACCTTCGACGCCATCGTGCTCGACCCGCCGAAATTCGCGCCGACCGTCGCCCACGCCGAGCGCGCCGCGCGGGCTTACAAGGATCTCAACCGCCAGGCGTTCAAGTTGCTGGCGCCGGGTGGCCACCTCCTGACTTTTTCATGCTCGGGCGGCATCGGTGCCGACCTGTTCCACAAGATCGTGGCCTCCGCCGGCATCGATGCCGGGGTTGACGGCTACATCACGGAACGCCTGGGCGCGGCGCCCGACCATCCCATGACCATCGAGTTCCCCGAGGGGGAATACTTGAAAGGCCTGGTGGTGGTGCGCAAATAGCGGTTGACCTTGCCGGCGCATGGCCGGCCGGCCGTCGCTAAACTTTCCGCCTTTCCCCGATTCCCCTGATTCCCCCCGATTCCTGATCTCCGGAGCAACTCCATGGCCCTCATTCCCGCCACCATCCTCACCGGCTTCCTCGGCGCCGGCAAGACCACGTTGCTCAAGCGCATCCTGAACGAAGCACACGGCCAGAAGATCGCCGTGATCGAGAACGAGTTCGGCGAGGAGAACATCGACAACGACATCCTGGTCACCGAGTCGAAGGAGCAGATCGTCCAGATGAATAACGGTTGCATCTGTTGCACGATCCGGGAGGACCTGCGCGAAGCCTTGCAACTGCTGGCGGCCAAGAAGCGCAAGGGCCTGCTGGACTTCGATCGCGTCGTCATCGAGACCACCGGCCTGGCCGATCCGGGCCCCGTGGCGCAGACCTTCTTCATGGACGACGAAATCGCCGAGAGCTACCTGCTCGACTCCATCCTGACCCTGGTGGATGCCAAGCATGCACCGCAGCAACTCAACGACCGGCAGGAAGCGCGCCGCCAAGTGGGGTTCGCGGACCAGATCTTCATCAGCAAGAGCGACCTCGTCGCCGCGGAAGAGACCGAGGCGCTGATCCATCGCCTCAAGCACATGAACCCGCGCGCGCCGCAGCAGAAGGTGCATTTCGGCGAAGTGCCGCTGAAGGACGTGTTCGATCTTCGAGGCTTCAACCTCAACGCCAAGCTGGATATCGATCCGGACTTCCTCAAGGAGGAAGACGACCATGACCATGACCATGCGCATGGCGAGGACTGCGACCATCCCTCGCACGCGCACGAAGGCCACGGCCATCATCATCACCATGACGACGACGTGAAGAGCTTCGTCTACCGCGCCGATCGCCCCTTCGACCCGGCTCGCCTGGAGGACTTCCTCGGCGCCATCGTCAATATCTACGGTCCCCGGATGCTGCGCTACAAGGGTGTGTTGCACATGCAGGGCACCGAGCGCAAGGTGATCTTCCAGGGCGTGCACCAGCTCATGGGCAGCGACCTCGGTCCGGCCTGGGGCCCCGACGAAAAACGCAACAGCCGCATGGTGTTCATCGGCATCGACCTGCCGCGCGAGATCCTGGAACAGGGTCTCGACCAGTGCCTGGTCTGAGGCCCGCGCCGAGCCATTCGTCATCGCGGGGGCGGTTTCCCCCGCCCGTTCCCAGTTCTCTATACAATCGCGCGCCTGTTCCGGGGAGACCCCGTCCTTCTTTAAGGGCGATGTGTGACATCCGGCATAGGACTGCACGCGTTTTCGGGCCGTTTTCGGGGGTATAACCCCTGGGTTCGCCAATGGCGAGCGCCCGTGGTTTCCACGGGGGAGACACCACTGAGAATGTGCGTTCGAGTTCGTCGAAGGAGCCAGTCACTGTGAAGAAACCTGTCGCCAAAGCCAAGCCAGCATCGAAGCCGGCCGTCAAGAAGACGGCGGTTGCCAAGCAGGCTGTGCCCGCAGCGAAGAAGGTTTCCGCCGCAAAGCCCGCCCAGTCCGTAGCGCCATCCGAGGCCCACGCCACAAGCAAGGCCAAGGTAGTGAGCGCGGGCGTCTCGTCATCCAAACCGGCCGGCCCTCACACCGCGCCACCTGCACCACCGACTCCCATGAAAAAAACGGCTGCCGCCTCCGATACTTCTACCGCCACGGTGACATCCCAAGCAACCGCCACGACCACCACGCCTGCACCCGCACGTGGCGGGCGCGTCTCGCGGCTGTCGCAGCTGACCGTGCCGTCCATGCCCCAGACGGTGGCCTCCACCGCGGCGAAATCCAGCTTCGTGCAGATCTCGTCGAACCCGCTGGTTCCGCCGCCGCCCGTCGCGATCAAGAAAGATCCCAAGCTCGCCAACAACTGGAAGGCCAAATCGGCCGAAGAGCTGACCGACGCCGAAGTCATCGCGATGCCGGACTCGGAATACATGAACGAAAAGCAGATGGCGTTCTTCCGCCTGAAGCTGCAGGAACTCAAGCGCGGCATCCTTGAAAACGCCGGCGAGACGACCGAGCATCTGCGCGAGGACACCGTGGTCGTGCCGGACCCGGCCGATCGCGCCACCATCGAGGAAGAACACGCGCTCGAACTGCGCACCCGCGACCGCGAACGCAAGCTGCTGAAGAAGATCGAGCAGTCGATCCAGCGCATCGATGCCGGCGACTATGGGTACTGCGACGAGACCGGTGAACCGATCGGTGTCGGCCGTCTGCTGGCCCGCCCGACGGCCACGCTGTCGCTCGAAGCTCAGCAGCGCCGCGAGCTCAAGCAGAAAATGTTCGGCGACTGATCACGACGGGAGCCGAAGGGGAGACGAAGCGCATGGCCAAGGAAGAAACCGGTCGCCTGCTGTCCAAGGTTGCGAAGTTCGTGCGCAATCCGCTGAAGGATTGGTCCGAGCTCGACGCCGAGGACTCGTCCAATCTTGAAAACGGCTACAGCCGTGAAATGCTCAAGGAAATGATCGAGCGGCGGCAGCGCAACGACTTCGTGCGCCGCCGTGAGTTCGACATGCTCCGCAAGCTCCGGCAGCGGGAAGCGGCCGGAGGCGGCGACGCTGCCGGGACGCCATCCTCCTTCAATGTCAGCAGCACCTCCGGCAAGACCGAAGGCAGGGCACTCACGCTCAAGAAGATCGACGAGATCGAAGAGCAGATGTCGCAGCAGTGGTGGAAGGCCCGCGGCAATCAGACCGAGCCAAAGCCCGAAGGCGCGCCCGGCGAGGCTGCGCCCATGGCCGAGCAGCATGCGCGGGCCTACGCCGATACCGTGCCCGGCGTGCCGCAGGGCGAGGTCCCCGGACAGGCCGCTCCCGCCCAGGCGCAGGGACACGACGGTTGCATCGAGGAAGCCGCGATCCGCTTCGCCCACGGCGATGACGCCGGGGCTGAGGCCATCCTGCTGCAGGCACTCGCGCCGGACAGTCCGACCGGCGGCCAGGACGACATCTGGCGAACGCTGCTGGACTTCTATCAGGCGACCGGCGACGCCGAGAAGTATGTGGCCACCAGCACGCGCTACGCCCAGCGCATGAAGCGCTCGGCGCCCGAGTGGATGTCACTTCGGGCGCTGGCGAACACGGTGCGTGCATCGACGGCTGCCAAGCCGGTCGGGGCTGCTGGCGGCAGTGCCGACTGGTCGAGCCCTGCACGCCTCTCACGCGAAGGACTGATCGCTCTCACGCGGGCGCTGGCTGCTGCCGGGCCGTCCTGGAAGCTCGACTGGAGCGCGCTGGGCGCCATCGAGGCCGAGGCGGCAGGGCCGCTGCGCGCCCTGTTCAACCATTGGGCGGACTCGGCTGTCCAGTTGCGGTTTACCGGCGCCGATCAGCTGCTTCTCGTCCTTGCTGAGGCGACGCCGGCCAACGACCGGAACGTCGATGCCGTCTGGTGGCAACTGCACATGGCGGCACTGCGGGTGATGCACCGGGCCGATGAGTTCGAATTGCTTGCGCTCAACTACTGCATCACCTACGAGGTGTCGCCGCCGCCCTGGGAAGATCCCAAAGGGGACTACGCCACGCTCGACACACCCAAGATCGCCAAACCGTCTTTCAGCATGATGTCGGAGGAGACGGAGCGCGCTCCGGAGCCGGCTGCCGGTGGCGTGCTGGCGGGCGACCTGGTCGGCGAATCGCTCTCGACCTGGCAGCGGCTGGACGACGAACTGGCCAGCGCAACGGCACCGAGCGTTTCCTGTGCGGCCCTGGTTCGGGTCGATTTCACCGCCGCCGGCGCCCTTCTGAACTGGGTCACCGGCCGCCACGCGCGTGGCGACAACGTGCAGTTCGTGGATGCGCACCGCCTCATCGCCGCCTTCTTCGGCGTCGTCGGCATTGCCGACCACGCGACCGTCAAGACAAGGGATTGACCCCTGAGGACGGTAGGCTGCCCTCTGAAGGGGCAAGCCTCGGGGCGGGATAATGCCCCATGGAACAATTTCACGGAACCACCATCATCAGCGTGCGTCGCAAGAGCGCTGGTGGCGACCAGGTTGCCATCGGCGGTGACGGGCAGGTCACGCTGGGCAACATCGTCATCAAGGGCAGCGCGCGCAAAGTGCGCCGGCTGTACCACGGCAAGGTGCTTGCCGGCTTTGCCGGAGCGACGGCTGACGCCTTCACCCTGTTCGAGCGCTTCGAGGCCAAGCTCGAGAAGCACCAGGGCCACCTGGCACGCGCCGCCATCGAACTCACCAAGGACTGGCGCACCGATCGCGTCCTGCGCCGCCTGGAGGCCATGCTGGCCGTGGCGGACGCAACGACCTCGCTGATCATCACCGGCAACGGCGACGTTCTGGAGCCCGAGAACGGCATCATCGCGATCGGCTCCGGCGGTGCCTATGCACAGGCTGCCGCCAAGGCGCTGGTCGACCACACCGATCTGACCGCCGAACAGATCGTCAAGAAGGCGCTCGAGATCGCCGGCGAGCTCTGCATCTACACCAACATGCACCACACGGTCGAGACCCTGTGACACCGATCGAGTGATTCCATGCCAATGACCCCTCAGGAAATCGTTTCCGAACTCGACAACCACATCGTCGGCCAGCCCGATGCCAAGCGCGCCGTGGCGATCGCGCTGCGCAACCGTTGGCGCCGACAGCAGGTCGAGGAAAAGCTGCGTGCCGAAATCACGCCCAAGAACATCCTCATGATTGGCCCCACGGGCGTCGGCAAGACCGAGATCGCCCGCCGTCTCGCACGCTTGGCCGATGCACCCTTCATCAAGGTCGAGGCGACCAAGTTCACCGAGGTGGGCTACGTCGGCAAGGACGTGGACTCGATCGTGCGCGACCTGGCTGAAATGGCGGTCAAGCAGACGCGCGAAGCCGAAAGCGCCAAGGTCCGCATGCGTGCGGAAGACGCTGCCGAGGAGCGCATCCTCGACGTGCTGCTGCCCCCGGCCCGCCTGCCCGATGGCGGCGCCGCTTCCGACACCGGCAGCGCGACGCGCCAGGCCTTCCGCAAGAAGCTTCGCCAGCACGAACTCGACGACAAGGAGATCGAGATCGACCTTGCCGACTTCCGCACGCCGCTCGAAATCATGGGCCCTGCCGGCATGGAGGAAATGACCGAGCAGTTGCGCGGCATGTTCGGCCAGCTAGGGCAGGGCAAGCGCAAGACGCGCAAGCTCAAGATCGCCGAGGCGATGCGCCTGCTGATCGATGAGGAGGCCGCCAAACTGGTCAACGAGGACGAGATCCGCAGCCAGGCGATCCAGAATGCGGAGCAGAACGGCATTGTCTTCATCGACGAAATCGACAAGGTGGCGACCCGCACCGAGGCGCAGGGCGCCGACGTCTCGCGGCAGGGCGTGCAGCGCGACCTGCTGCCGCTGGTCGAAGGTACGGCCGTGAGCACCAAGTACGGCGTGGTGCGCACCGATCACATCCTGTTCATCGCGAGTGGTGCCTTCCATCTGAGCAAGCCGAGCGACCTGATCCCCGAACTGCAGGGGCGGTTTCCGATCCGGGTCGAGTTGCAGTCGCTGTCGGTGTCGGACTTCGAGAGCATCCTGACGCAGACGCAGGCATCGCTGGTCAAGCAGTACCAGGCGCTGCTCGCCACCGAAGGCGTGACCCTCGAATTCACCGCCGATGGCATCACGCGGCTTGCGAGCATCGCCTTCGACGTCAACGAGCGCACCGAGAACATCGGCGCCCGCCGGCTATCGACCGTGATGGAGCGTCTGCTCGACGAAGTCAGCTTCGGTGCCGCCAAGCTGGGAGGCCAGACCGTGCATATCGATGCGGCCTACGTGGACGCGCGCCTTGCTGTACTTAGTCACGACGAAGACCTCTCCCGATTCATTTTGTAGCTCGCCCCCAGGTTGCCCCGCACTTCGTGTCGGGGCGCCCACCCCCTACCGGGGGCAACACCAGTGGCCCGGCCAAGCCGGTTCCACGGTGTTTCCCGAACGGGCCTGGCTGCGCCGGCCAGGGCCTTCGGCGGGTCCGTCACGCCGGCTGCGCGCAGCGCGCCTGTTCGGGGCCGCCATGGAACCGGCTTGGCCGGGCCATGGGCGGCGCCCCCGGTAGGGGGTGGGCGCCCCGACACGAAGTGCGGGGCAACCTGGGGGCGAGCTAATGTGATTCATTCAGTGCGTGAGCTAAGTGCTTCATTTGCAACGGGATTCGGTCTTTTCGCGGTTGCAAAAACACCGCTAAGTTGTTGATTCCATTACAAAAAATACCGCCAACCTCCGGTTGCGAGGTAGGCGTTTCCTGCTACAGTGCAAAAAAGTGCAGTTAAGTGGGAAAAAGTGTCGGGGTATGTCGCGTTCAGGTGCGTGGCGGACTCCGCAACCGGGGTTTCGTGGTCGTGTTTCAAGGCGCTTCATCGCTCAGTCTGGATGCCAAGGGGCGGCTCTCCGTGCCGACCCGGCATCGTGACGTCCTGAGCGCGACGGCGGCCGGCCAACTCACGATCACCAAGCACCCGCACGGCTGCCTCATGGTGTTCCCGCGTCCCGAGTGGGAGAAGTTCCGCGAGCGCATCGCCGCCCTCCCGATGTCGGCCCAGTGGTGGAAGCGTGTCTTCCTTGGCAACGCCATGGACGTCGAGATGGATGGCACCGGCCGCGTGCTCGTGTCGCCTGAGTTGCGCGCCGCAGCCGGCATCACGCGCGACGCCCTGTTGCTCGGCATGGGCAATCATTTCGAACTCTGGGACAAGGCCACTTACGAAGCCAAGGAGGCCGAAGCCACCCAGGGCCAGATGCCCGATGTGTTCCAGGACTTCTCGTTCTGAGGCCCGAAGTGGAGCAACCTTGGACCCATACGACCGTCTTGTTGAAGGAAGCGGTGGAAGGCCTCTTTCCCGACGGAGCGGACAGCACCGGCACGTATGTCGACGCGACCTTCGGACGCGGCGGCCACAGCCGGGAAATCCTGGCAAGGCTGGCGCCGGAGGGCCACCTCATCGCGTTCGACAAGGACGCGGAAGCGGTGGCCGAAGCAGCGCGCATCGAGGATGCGCGTTTTTCCATCCGTCACCAGGGATTCAAGGACCTGGGCGAGCTGCCGCGGGCGAGCGTGTCAGGCCTGCTGATGGACCTCGGTGTCAGCTCTCCCCAGATCGACAACCCCGCGCGGGGTTTTTCTTTTCGTTTCGACGGCCCGCTCGACATGCGCATGGACACGACGCGCGGCGAGAGCGTGGCCGAGTGGCTGGCAACAGCCGAACCACAGCAGATTGCGGAGGTGATTCGTGACTATGGCGAAGAACGGTTTGCTGTTCAGATTGCAAAGGCGATTGTTGCTCGCCGACAAGAACGGGGCCCAGTTTCAACCACCGCCGAGCTGGCCCAGCTCGTGGCTGGCGCGGTCAAAACCCGCGAGCCGGGCCAGAACCCTGCAACGCGCACATTTCAGGCTCTTCGGATTTTCATCAACGCCGAGCTTGAAGAGCTGCAACAGGCGCTAGAAGCGAGTCTCGTCGTGCTGCAACCCCAGGGCCGGCTCGCGGTGATCAGCTTCCATTCGCTGGAAGATCGCATCGTGAAGCAGTTCATCGCGAAGCATTCGCGCGAGGTCTATGACCGTCGCGCGCCCTTCGCTGCGCCAAAGGCGATGAAGCTGCGCTCCCTGGGTCGCGTCAAGCCGTCACAGGCAGAAGTCGATGCCAATCCGCGGGCGCGCAGCGCGATCCTGCGTATCGCCGAGCGCACGGCGGACGAGGGCTGAGCAAACCATGGCTCGCCTCAACCTGCTCCTGTTGATCGCCGTGCTGGGCTCGGCGATCTATCTTGTGCACACGCAGTACATGTCGCGCCAGCTCTTCACGGAGTTTCACCGGGTCGAGCTCGAAACGCGCCGGCTCGAGCTGGATCACGACCGCCTGCAGGTCGAGAAGCGGGCGCAGGCCACGCCGCTGCGCGTCGAGAAGCTCGCCAAGGAGCAGCTCAAGATGCGCACGACCACGCCGGCCATCACGCAGTACGTGCGCGAAGACGGCACGGTGATCCCGGCCATTGCCGCGCCGGCACCGACCACCCCCGCGCCGAAAGCCGCTGCAATGAAGGGGGTGCATTGATGAGTTCGACGCCGAGCCGCCTCCAGTCGAACTGCCCCCCTGGGGGGGAGGCGCGCAGCGCCATGGGGGGGAGCCCATGACCCGCCGCAGCGTCCAATACACGACCAGTCCTCTGCTGGCCAGCAAGACCCCCGTCTGGCGCAGCAAGTTCATCGTCGGTGGCATCGCGCTCGGCTTCGTCGTGCTCGCCGGGCGCGCAGCCTACGTGCAGGTGATCGGCAACGACTTCTTCCAGCGCCAGGGCGAGGTGCGCTTTACCCGCACGCTCGAACTGCCGGCCAATCGCGGCCGCATCCTCGATCGCAACGGCCTTCTGCTTGCGCAGAGCGTGGTCGCACCCAGCATCTGGGCGATCCCCGAAGACATCGAGCGCGACGACCCCGAGGTCAAGACCAAGCTCAAGCAGGTGGCCAAGCTGCTCGGCATGCCGCAGAAGGACTTCGACAAGAAGCTTGAAGACGAAGACAAGACTTTCGTCTGGATCAAGCGGCAGGTCGACGAGCCCATCGCCAAGCAAATCGCAGAGCTCAACATCAAGGGCATCTACCAGCGCAAGGAATACAAGCGCCAGTACCCAGAAGGCGAGGCCGCCGCACATGTGGTGGGCTTCACCAATGTCGAGGACATCGGCCAGGAAGGCATCGAGCTCGCGTTCAACAAGGAACTGGCCGGCAAGCCCGGTTCGCGCCGCGTCATCAAGGACCGGCTCGGCCGGGTGGTCGAGGGCGTCGGCGAGCAAGTGCCGCCGTTCGACGGCAAGGACATTCAGCTCAGCGTGGACAGCAAGGTGCAGTTCTTCGCCTACCAGAAGCTTCGCGACGCGGTGACCGTGCACAAGGCCAAGGCGGGCAGCGTGGTGGTGCTCGACGCGATCACCGGCGAGGTGCTGGCCCTGGCCAACTACCCGAGCTATGTGCCCGACAAGCGCCAGAATCTCACGGGCGAGCAGTTGCGCAATCGCGCCATGACCGATGTGTTCGAACCCGGCTCGACGATGAAGCCGATCACGGTCGCGACGGCACTGGAAGCAGGCCGCATCACGCCGAAGACCGTGATTGATACCGCGCCCGGTCGTTACAGCCTGGGCGGCTTCACCATCAGCGACACGCACAACTACGGCTCGCTGACGGTCGAGGGCGTTATCCAGAAGTCCAGCAACATCGGCGCGCTCAAGATCTCGCAGAAGATGACGCCCCACGAGATGTGGGACACCTACACGGCGCTCGGCTACGGCCAGAAGCCGCAGATCCAGTTCCCGGGTGCCGTCACGGGACGGCTGCGCCCCTGGAAGTCGTGGAAGCCGGTCGAGCAGGCGACCATGGCCTACGGCTACGGCCTGTCGGCGTCGCTGTTCCAGATGGCGCATTCGTACACGGCCTTCGCGCACGACGGCGACGTTATCCCGGCGACGATTCTCAAGAGCTCGGAGCCGGCGGTCGGCGTCAAGGTTTTTTCGGCACAGAACGCGCTCGCCGTGCGCAGGATGCTGCAGATGGCGGCCGGCCCGGGCGGCACGGGTCCGCTCGCGCAGACCGTGGGTTATTCCGTGGGCGGCAAGTCCGGCACGGCGCACAAGCAGGTGGGCCGGGGCTATGCCAGCAAGCAATACCGCTCCTGGTTCACGGGCATGGCGCCCATCGACAAGCCCCGCATCATCGTGGCGGTGATGATCGACGAGCCGAGCAACGGCCAGTATTTCGGCGGCATCGTGGCCGCGCCGGTGTTCAGCGAGGTCGTGCAGCAGACGCTGCGGATGATGAACGTGGCGCCCGATCTCGCTGTCAAACCCATGGTCGTGACCACGGGTGTGGAAGAGAGCTTCTGATGACAACGGCGCTGCGCAACCCCACCGAAGCCGCGCGCTGGCTGCAGTCCCGCGTGCGTGGGGTGCTGCATGCCGACAGCCGTCCGGTCGGCGCGGGCGATGGATTCGTCGCGTGGCCCGGCGCGGCCACGGACGGGCGGCGCTTTGTCGCAAATGCACTGGCGCAGGGCGCCGCGGCCTGCCTCGTCGAAGAGGAAGGGAGTGCGGTGTTCGGATTCGAGGGCGAGGCCATCGCCGCCTATGCCGGCCTCAAGGCCGCGACGGGACCGATCGCCGCGACCTACTACGACAACCCCTCCGAGCAGCTCGACGTGCTCGCGGTGACTGGCACCAACGGCAAGACCTCCACCGCGTGGTGGCTGGCGCAGGCGTTGTCGCGATCCGGCCGTGCGCCGTGCGCCGTCGTGGGCACGCTGGGCGTCGGCGTGCCGCCCGAACTCACGTACACCGGGCTGACCACGCCCGATCCGGTGCTGTTGCAGCGCGAATTGCGCGGCTTCGTGGATCGCGGCTTCGGCGCCTGCGCCATCGAGGCATCGTCGATCGGCATCGTGGAGCGCCGGCTCGATGGCACCCGGATCGCCGTCGCGGTCTTCACCAACTTCACGCAGGACCATCTGGACTACCACGGAAGCATGGATGCCTACTGGCAGGCCAAGGCGGAGCTGTTCCGCTGGCCGGGGCTGCGTGCCGCGGTGGTCAATATCGACGACGTGCATGGCGCAGCCCTGGTGGGCAACCTGATCGAGACCGGTGTCGGCGGGCTCGATGTCTGGACCGTGTCGGCCGTAGGTGGTCCTGCGCGGCTGGTGGCGCAGGACATCGGCTATGACGCGCAGGGCCTCAATTTCTCAGTGGTGGAACGGGGGCAGTTGCCGGTGCACTTGTCGACGCAACTGATCGGCCAATACAACGTCGCAAATCTGCTGGGCGTGCTGGGTACGCTGCGCGCGCTCGGGCTGTCGCTCGAAGACGCGGTGGGCGCTTGCGTCGGCCTCGACAGCGTGCCGGGCCGCATGGAACGCCTGAGCGTTCCCGGCCATCCGCTGGCAGTCGTCGACTACGCACATACGCCTGACGCGCTCGACAAGGCGCTCGCCGGACTGCGCCCCCTGGCGCAGCAGCGCGGAGGCGAACTGTGGTGTGTGTTCGGCTGCGGCGGCGACCGGGACACCGCCAAGCGTCCCATGATGGCGGCCGTCGCCGAGACGCAGGCCGACCGCGTCGTCGTGACCAGCGACAACCCACGCAGTGAAAAACCTGCGTCGATCATCAGCCAGATTCTGCTGGGCCTGGCGCGGCCCGAGGCCGCGCAGGTCGAACCTGATCGCGCGAAGGCGATTGCCGACACTCTGGCCCAGGCGCGTCCCGAAGACGTCGTCCTGATCGCCGGGCGCGGCCACGAGGCATGGCAGGAGATTGCGGGCGAACGCATTGCGTTCTCGGATCGCGCGCATGCCATCGATGCGCTCACAAGAAGGAGTGGGGCATGAACGGCACGCCTGCTTCGACCCCCATGATGACCTTGGGCATGGCCTTGGGCTGGATTCCTGGCGCGCGCCTGGTCGGTGGCGCCGCCACACCGATTCTTCGCGTCCATACCGACACGCGCACCCTCGCCGCGGGCGATCTTTTCGTCGCGCTCAAGGGCGAGCGTTTCGACGCCAACCAATTCCTTGCCGATGCGCGTGCGCGCGGTGCGGTTGCCGCCATCGCGCACGGTGGTCTCGAAGCGGCGGGTCTCGCGGGGCTGGAAGTGCCCGACACCCTGGCCGCGCTCGGCGCCCTGGCCGCTGGCTGGCGCGCGCAATTCGAGTTGCCCCTGATCGCGGTCACCGGCAGCAACGGCAAGACCACCGTGACGCAGATGATCGCGTCGATCCTTCGCACCGCATGCGGCGAAGGCGCCTTGGCGACTGCTGGCAATTTCAACAACGAGATCGGCGTGCCGCTGACGCTGCTGCGCCTGCGCGCCCGGCACCAGCGCTCGGTGGTCGAGCTCGGCATGAACCATCCGGGCGAAATCGCCCGCCTGTCGGCCATCGCGCGGCCGACCATCGCGCTGGTCAACAACGCGCAGCGCGAGCATCAGGAATTCATGGCCACGGTTGAAGCCGTGGCCCGCGAGAACGCTTCGGTCTTCGCCGCGCTGCCTGATGGCGGCACGGCGGTGTTTCCCTTCGGCGATGAATTCACGGCGCTCTGGCAGTCGATCGCGCGCGAAGGTGCGACGCGCCGTTGCCTCACCTTCGGCGAGCATTTCGACGCAGACATCGCGCTTGTCGCCGCCGAATGGCGGCAAGGCGCCTGGCAGTTCGAGGCCCGCACGCCGGTCGGCGAGGTGCGCTGCGCACTGCGCATCGCCGGCCGCCACAACGTGGTCAACGCCCTGGCGGCCATCGCCTGCTCGCTCGCGAGCGGCGTGTCGCCGGACAAGATCGCCGAGGGACTGGCCGCGTTCGAGCCGGTCAAGGGTCGCTCCAAGGCCATCGAGCTGCAACTGGCCGACGGCCGGACGATCACGGTGATCGACGACACCTACAACGCCAACCCCGATTCGATGCGCGCGGCGATCGATGTGCTCGCCAGCCTGCCCGGCCCGCGCATGCTCGTGATCGGCGACATGGGCGAAGTCGGCGACCAGGGACCGCAATTTCACGCTGAAATCGGCGCCTGGGCGCGCGAGCGCGGCATCGAGACCGTCTTCGCGCTCGGCAATGAATCAAAACACAGCGTCGCGGCCTTCGCCGGTGACGAAGCCGGCGAGGCCCGGCACTTCGACGACATCGATTCGCTCAACGCGGCGGTCCTGGCGCGATGGCCCCATGCCGCCAGCGTGCTGGTCAAGGGATCGCGCTTCATGCAGATGGAGCGAGTGGTCCAGGCCATCGCCGCTTCGGCTGCACCACAACAACAAGACAAGGGGGCCGGTCATGCCGCATGAGCCGCGCCCATTCACAGCATGCTGATGACCCTCGCCCAATGGCTGCAGACGGTCTCGCCGGATTTCGGTTTCCTGCGCGTCTTCCAGTACCTCACCTTCCGCGCGCTGATGGCGGCATTGACCGCGCTGCTGCTCGGCCTGGCCGCCGGACCCTATGTGATCCGTCGTCTCGCCGCGCTCAAGATCGGCCAGCAGGTGCGCAGCTACGGCATGGAGACGCACCTCACCAAGAGCGGCACGCCCACGATGGGCGGCGTGCTGGTGCTGTTCTCGATCGCGTTCTCGACCCTGTTGTGGTTCGATCTCTCGAATCGCTTCGTCTGGATCGTGCTCTGGGTCACGCTGGGCTTCGGTGCCATCGGCTGGGTCGACGACTGGCGCAAGGTGGTGCGCAAGGACCCGGAGGGCATGCGTTCGCGAGAGAAATATTTCTGGCAATCGGTGGTCGGCCTGATCGCGGGCTTCTATCTGCTTTTCAGCATTTCCGAAAGCTCCAACTGGCGCGTGCTCGAACTGTTCTTCACCTGGGTGCGTTCGGGCTTCGACCTGGACTTTCCGCCCAAGATCAACCTGCTGGTGCCTTTCTTCAAGGAAGTGAGCTATCCGCTCGGCGGCATCGGCTTCGTGATCCTGACCTACCTGGTGATCGTCGGCGCGAGCAACGCGGTGAACCTCACCGACGGCCTCGACGGGCTGGCGATCATGCCGGTCGTGATGGTGGGTTCCGCGCTCGGCGTGTTCGCGTATGTCACCGGCAGCGCGGTGTACTCGCGCTACCTGCTCTTTCCGCACATTCCGGGTTCTGGCGAACTGCTGGTGTTCTGCTCGGCGATGGCGGGTGCGGGGCTGGCGTTCCTCTGGTTCAACACGCACCCGGCGCAAGTGTTCATGGGCGACGTGGGCGCGCTCGCGCTCGGCGGAGCGCTCGGCACCATCGCCGTCATCGTTCGCCAGGAGATCGTGTTCTTCGTGATGGGCGGCATCTTCGTGGTCGAGGCGATCTCGGTGATGGCGCAAGTCACCTATTTCAAATACACGAAGAAGCGCTTCGGCGAAGGGCGGCGCGTGCTGAAGATGGCGCCGCTGCACCATCACTTCGAAAAAAGCGGCTGGCGCGAGACGCAGGTCGTGGTGCGCTTCTGGATCATCACGATGCTGTTGTGCCTCGTGGGTCTTTCCACTCTCAAGCTGCGATGAAACCCTCCCCCGTTGCTTGCTCACTTCGTGTAGCCGCCTCCCCCCTCAAGGGGGCAACACCGGCGGCCCGGCGAAGCCGGTTCCGCGGTGTTCCCGGCCTCGGGCGCGCCGGTTTCTTGCGTTGCGGGTTCCGCGATGGCGGGTTGGAAAACTGAGCGATGCGAAATCTCAAAGACCTTCACGTCCTGATCCTGGGCCTCGGTGCGTCCGGCCTGGCGATGGCGCGCTGGTGCGCGCGCCACGGCGCGAAGATCACCGTGGCGGATACGCGCGAGGCGCCGCCGCAACTGGCGACCTTGCGCGAGGAACTGCCGGAGGCCGTGTTCGCGGGCGGGCCGTTCGCGGCCTCGCTGGTCGAAGGCACATCGGTGCGCGCGGTGTATCGCTCGCCGGGCCTCTCGCCGGACTCGACCGCTTCGGTGGTCGACGCAGCGCGGGCCATGGGCCTGCCCGTGGGCGGCGAACTGGATCTCTTCGCGCAGGCGCTGGTGGATCTGCGCACGGTAGACATTGCGATCAATGCCGATGCCGCAGAGCCGATCGAGGCAGAGGCGCCGAGGGCGACGGCAGATGCGCCACAGCCGTCGGAGTCCCCGACGTCCGAAGCGCTGCCAGATGACGAGACCGAGCCGCCCGACGAGGACGATGATTCGCCCGCGCCGCCGCCTGTCGTCGCTCCCCCGCCGAGGCCCAAGGGCTACACGCCCGCCGTGCTCGCCATCACCGGGACCAACGGCAAGACAACAGTCACCGCACTCACAAGCCAGTTGGTCGAGCGCGCAGGCAAGACGGTCGCCGTGGCTGGCAACATCGGCCCGACCTTGCTCGACACCCTGTCGGCACACATGGATGCCGACACGCTGCCGGACGTCTGGGTGCTGGAGTTGTCGAGTTTCCAGCTTGACGGCGTGCAGGGTTTCGAGCCCACGGCCGCGACGGTGCTGAACCTGACGCAGGACCATCTGGATTGGCACGGCGACATGGCAGCCTATGCCGCGGCCAAGGCCTGCATCTTCGGCAAGCAGGGCGTGATGCTGCTCAATCGCGACGACGAAGCCGTCATGGCCATGCGGCCGGCCCCGGTCAAGCTCACCAGGGGCCAGGTCGCGCGCAGCATCGTTACTTTCGGCGCCGACATGCCGAAGCGGCCGGGCGACTACGGCATCGAGAAGGTCAACGGCATGGCCTGGCTGGTACGCGCACTGGAGGCCGACGAAACCCAGAAGCGCAAGCGCGGTGCCGCCGTCGAGGAAGAGGAAATCCACTTCCAGCGGCTGATGCCTGCCGATGCGCTGCGCATTCGTGGCCGGCACAATGCGCTCAACGCGCTGGCGTCGCTGGCGCTTGCGACCGCGGCGGGCTGCCAGCTTGCGCCAATGCTCTACGGCCTGCGTGAATATCGTGGCGAGCCGCACCGCGTCGAGCCGGTCGCGATCGTCGACGAGGTCGAGTATTTCGACGACAGCAAGGGCACCAACGTGGGCGCGACCGTCGCCGCGTTGATCGGTCTGGGCGAGGAGCGCCGTGTCGTCGTGATCCTCGGCGGCGACGGCAAGGGACAGAATTTTGCGCCGCTGGCTGCGCCGGTGCGCCAGTACGCACGCGCCGTGGTGCTGATCGGCCGCGACGCGCCAATGATCGAAGCCGCCCTCGCGTCCACCGGCATCTCGATGCAGGCCGCGGGCTCTTTGCCCGAGGCCGTGACGCTGGCCGCGGCTCATGCCCGTCCCGGCGATGCAGTGCTGCTTTCGCCGGCATGCGCGAGCTTCGACATGTTCAAGGACTACGCGCATCGCGCGGCTGTGTTCTGCGACGCCGTCGAGGCGCTCGCCGATGCGCCGCGCGCCGATGGTGATGGCGAAGGGGGGCTTGCTTGAACGCAACGTCCGCCACCTCCGGCAAGACCGGCCGCTTCGCCGGTTGGTTCAGCCGCGCCAAGAGCGGCATCGACGCGTTGCCGATGCACCTGCCCGTGCGCCTCGGCAATGCCGGCATGACACAGACAAAGGCGGCGCCGGTGCGTGTTCTCGGCTTCGACCAGGCGCTGGTATGGGTCACCGTTGCGCTCCTGGCATGGGGCCTGGTGATGGTGTATTCGGCATCGATCGCTCTGCCGGACAACCCGCGCTTTGCGCGCGCCGGCTACAGCCCCACCTACTTCATCACGCGACACGCGGCTTCGCTGGTGATTGCCTTCGTCGCCGGCCTGTTGATGTTCCAGGTTCCGATGAAGACCTGGGAAAGAGTGGCGCCGTGGCTCTTCGTGGTGTCGCTGCTGCTGCTGGTCGCGGTGCTGATCCCGCACCTGGGCATCAACGTCAACGGCGCGCGTCGCTGGCTGCCGCTCGGCTTCATGCGCTTCCAGCCTTCGGAGTTGGCCAAGTTCGCGATGATCCTCTATGCCGCCAGCTACATGGTGCGCAAGATGGAGATCAAGGAGCGCTTCTTCCGCGCGGTGCTGCCGATGGGCATTGCCGTGGTCGTGGTCGGCATGCTCGTGATGGCCGAGCCCGACATGGGCGCATTCATGGTGATCGCCGTCATCGCGATGGGCATCCTGTTCCTCGGCGGCGTGAATGCGCGGATGTTCTTCGTGATCGCAACGCTGGTGGTGGTGGCCTTCGGCGCCATCGTGGCGACGAGTCCGTGGCGGCGCGAGCGGATCTTCGCCTACCTGGATCCATGGAGCGAAGAGCATGCGCTGGGCAAGGGCTACCAGCTTTCCCACTCGTTGATCGCGATCGGCCGCGGCGAAGTCTTCGGGGTCGGACTGGGCGGCAGCGTCGAGAAGCTGCACTGGCTGCCCGAGGCGCACACCGACTTCCTGCTGGCCGTGATCGGCGAGGAGTTCGGCCTCGTGGGCGTCCTGCTCGCGATCGCGTTGTTCCTGTGGCTCACGCGTCGGATCATGCACATCGGCCGCCAGGCGATTGCGCTCGATCGCGTGTTCTCGGGACTGGTGGCACAGGGTGTCGGCATCTGGATTGGCTTCCAGACCTTCATCAACATGGGCGTGAACCTGGGCGCTCTGCCGACCAAGGGGCTGACGCTGCCGCTGATGAGCTTCGGCGGCTCTGCCATCCTGATGAATGTCATCGCGCTGGCCGTGGTGCTGCGCATCGACTATGAAAACAGAGTGCTGATGCGCGGAGGTCGCGTATGAGCGCAGCGCTGGGCCGCCCCAAGCAAGCTCGCACCCCCTCGGGGGGCAGCGAGGACATGCAATGCCGAGCGTGGGGGCTTGTATGACCAGGACGGCACTCGTCATGGCTGGCGGCACCGGTGGGCACATCTTCCCGGGCCTCGCCGTGGCCGAGGCATTGCGCGAGCGCGGCTGGCGCGTGCATTGGCTCGGCGCGCCGGGCAGCATGGAACACCAACTCGTTCCGCCGCGCGGCTTCGCCTTCGAGCCTGTGCAGTTCGGCGGCGTGCGCGGCAAGGGCCCCGTCACGCTCGCGCTGCTGCCCATGCGCCTGCTGCGGGCCTTCTGGCAGAGCATCGGCGTGGTGCGCCGCGTGCGTCCGGATGTGGTGGTGGGCCTGGGTGGCTACATCACCTTTCCCGGCGGAATGATGAGCGTGCTGCTCGGCAAGCCGCTGGTGCTCCACGAGCAGAACTCCGTGGCGGGTCTCGCCAACAAGCTGCTGGCGAGCGTGGCCGACCGCGTCTTCACGGCCTTCCCCAATGTGCTCAAGAAGGCGCAATGGGTCGGCAACCCGTTGCGCGCAGCGTTCACTGCGCAGGGCGACCCGACCGCGCGTTTTGCCGGGCGCACCGGCCCGCTGCAACTGCTGGTGGTCGGCGGCAGCCTGGGCGCGAAGGCGCTCAACGCCGTGGTGCCGAAGGCATTGGCCATGATCGCGCCAACGCAACGCCCGAAGGTGACGCACCAGAGCGGAACCAAGCAGATCGATGAACTCCGCGCCAACTATGCAGCGGCGGGCGTCGAAGGCGAACTCACACCTTTCATCGAAGACACCGCTCGCGCCTACGCCGACGCCGACCTCATCGTCGCGCGCGCCGGTGCGAGCACTGTCACCGAAATCGCGGCCGTCGGCGCAGCAGCGCTGTTCGTGCCTTTCCCCTCCGCTGTGGACGACCACCAGACCACCAACGCGCGCTTCCTTGTCGACGCGGGTGGTGGCTGGCTCGTTCAACAGACCGAACTCACACCAGAATTGTTGGCCGACTTGCTACAGAAAACCGGGCGCGATGCGCTCTTGGAAAAGGCCTTGAAGGCCCAGGCGATGCGCAAGACCGAGGCGGTAGACGCCGTGGTCCGCGCATGCGAAGAACTCGGCAACGGAGGCCGCTCATGAAGCACGCGATCCGTCATATTCATTTCGTCGGCATCGGCGGCTCTGGCATGAGCGGCATTGCTGAAGTGTTGCTCAACCTCGGCTACAAGATCTCGGGATCGGACCTGGCGGACAGCGCGACGCTGCGGCGCCTGGCCGGCCTCGGCATCGCGACCTTCGTGGGCCACAACGCCGCGCATATCGCGGGTGCGGACGCGGTCGTGACCTCGACCGCCGTGCATGCCGACAACCCCGAGGTGGTCGCCGCACGCGAGAAGCGCATTCCCGTGGTGCCGCGCGCGCTGATGCTGGCCGAGCTGATGCGGCTCAAGCAGGGGATCGCCATCGCAGGCACGCACGGCAAGACCACGACGACGAGTCTCGTGGCGAGCGTGCTCGCGGCGGCCGGGCTCGATCCGACCTTTGTCATCGGCGGTCGTCTCAACAGCGCGGGCGCGAATGCGCAACTCGGCAGCGGCGACTACATCGTCGTCGAAGCGGACGAATCCGATGCGTCGTTCCTGAACCTGTTGCCGGTCATGGCCGTGGTCACGAACATCGACGCCGACCACATGGAGACCTACGGGCACGATTTCGCGAAGCTCAAGAAGGCTTTCGTCGACTTCCTGCATCGCATGCCTTTCTATGGCGTCGCGATCCTTTGCACCGACGATCCAGCCGTGCGCGAGATCGTGACCGAGGTGTCCTGCCCGGTCACGAGTTATGGCTTCGGCGAAGACGCCCAGGTGCGTGCGGTCAACGTGCGGGCCGTCGGCTCCCAGATGCACTTCACCGCGCAGCGCCGCAACGGCGTCACGCTGCCCGACCTGGACATCGTGCTCAACCTGCCCGGCGAGCACAACGTGCGCAATGCGCTCTCGGTGATTGCCGTGGCCGTCGAACTCAATGTGCCCGACGAGGCCGTGCAGCGCGGGCTCGCCGACTTCAAGGGCGTGGGGCGGCGCTTCCAGCGCTATGGCGAAGTTCTCGCGCGAGGTGAGGGCGACGCCGGCAGCTTCACGCTCATCGACGACTACGGCCACCACCCGGTGGAGATGGCCGCGACCATCGCCGCGGCGCGCGGCGCCTTCCCGGGCCGGCGTCTGGTGCTGGCGTTCCAGCCGCATCGCTTCACGCGCACGCGGGACTGCTTCGAGGATTTCGTCAAGGTCATCGGACAGGCCGATGCCGTGCTGCTTGGCGAGGTGTATGCGGCCGGTGAGCCACCGATCGTGGCTGCCGACGGCCGATCGCTCGCCCGTGCACTGCGCGTGGCCGGCAAGGTCGAGCCGGTGTTCGTCGACGAGATCGGCGCAATGCCCCAGGCCATCCTGGACAACGCGCGCGAGGGCGATGTGGTGATCTGCATGGGGGCCGGATCGATCGGTGCCGTGCCGGCGAAGGTGGTTGAACTTGGCGCTGCGGCGTCCGGCAAATCCGAGCGCGTTGCTCGCAAGGGGAGTGCGCAGTGAGCGTGATTGATCCGAAATCCTTCGGCAAGGTCGCCGTGTTGTTCGGCGGCAGTTCGGCCGAACGCGAAGTCTCCATCATGTCGGGGACAGGCGTGCTGGCCGCGCTGCGTTCGCAGGGCGTCGATGCGCACGCCTTCGATCCGGCCGAGCGCGAACTGGTCGAGCTCAAGCACGAAGGCTTCGCCCGTTGCTTCGTCGTGCTGCATGGCCGCCACGGCGAAGACGGCACGGTGCAGGGCGCGCTCGAACTGCTCGGCATTCCGTACACCGGCTCGGGCGTGATGGCTTCGAGCGTGGCGATGGACAAGGTCATGACCAAGCGCATCTGGCACGCCGACGGCTTGCCGACGCCACGCTACGTGCGACTGGCCTTCGACCAGCAGAGCCGCGAGCAGATCAACGCCGTGCCCGACGTGCTCGGCCTGCCGCTGATCGTCAAGCCGCCGCGCGAGGGTTCGTCCATTGGCGTGACCAAGGTCATGGGCTATTCGCAGATGCAGGACGCTGTCGCACTGGCGGTTCGCTACGACCCCGACGTGCTGTGCGAAGAGTTCATCGAGGGCGAGGAAGTCACTTGCGCGGTGCTGGGCAGCGGCCTCGACGCTGTGGCGATGCCCGTGGTGCGCATTGCCGCGCCTGAGGGTGCGTACGACTACCAGAACAAGTACTTCACGGACGACGTGAAGTACCACTGCCCGAGTGGCCTGGCCGCCGAGGAAGAGCAGGAGATCCGCCGCATCACGCTCGCCGCCTACCACCAGCTCGGCTGCCGTGGATGGGGTCGTGCCGACCTGATGATCCGCGCCAGCGACCGCAAGGCCTTCCTGCTCGAGATGAACACGTCGCCGGGGATGACCTCGCATTCGCTCGTGCCCATGTCGGCGCGCGCGGCGGGCATCTCCTACGAAGAGCTTTGCCTGCGCGTGCTGGCCACCGCGACGCTCGATTCACGTCCGACCCTCAACGAAGGCGCGGCATGACCGATAGCATCCCTGCGCCCTTCGACGTCAAGCTCATGAACGTGACCGCGAGCCTCGTGTTCGCGTTGTTCTCGCTCATGCTGCTGGCGGCGGGTGCGTGGTGGGTGCTGCGTCAGCCTTTCTTCCCGCTCGCCGGCATCAAGGTCGACGGCGAGGTCACGCACAACAACGCCGTCACGTTGCGCGCCAACGTGGCGCCGCAACTGGCGGGCAACTTCTTCACCGTGGACCTGGCCCGCGCGCGCACGGCTTTCGAATCCGTGCCGTGGGTGCGCAAGGCGGTCGTGCGGCGCGAGTTTCCGAACAAGCTGCGCGTGACGCTCACCGAACACCAGCCGGTCGCCCATTGGGGCGACGAAGCCGAGTCCAAGCTGATCAACGGCTTCGGCGAGGTGTTCGAGGCGAACGTGGCAGAGGTCGACAACAACCTGCCGCGCCTCGAAGGTCCGTCCGAGCAGGCCGGGCAGGTGCTCGGCATGTACCGCGTGCTGTCGCCGCTGTTCCAGCCTTATGACCTGACGATCGACGAGCTGTCGCTGTCGAGTCGCGGGAGCTGGCGCGTGACGCTCGATACCGGCGCCGTGGTCGAACTCGGCCGCGGGCAAGGCGAAGAAGTGGTCGCGCGTACGCAGCGTTTTCTGCGCACTGTGACGCCGGTGGCGGGTCAGTACGGACGCACGATTGCGGCGGTCGAGGGCGCCGATCTCCGGCACAACGAAGGGTATGCGCTGCGGTTGCGCGGCGTCACCACGGTCGTCCCCGACCCGAAGAAAAAGTAGAGCACACCAAGAGAGAGCGAACAGAGGAAGCACATGTCCAAAGATTACAAAGATCTCGTTGTCGGGCTAGACATCGGCACTGCCAAGGTGATGGCGGTGGTTGCCGAGGTGTTGTCCAACGGCGAGCTCAAGCTCGCGGGTCTGGGCATCGCACCCAGCAACGGGCTCAAGCGCGGCGTGGTGGTGAACATCGACGCCACGGTCCAGAGCATCCAGCAGGCGCTCAAGGAAGCCGAGCTGATGGCCGATTGCAAGATCAGCCGCGTCTACACCGGCATCACCGGCAGTCACATCCGCGGCATCAATTCGAGCGGCATGGTGGCGGTCAAGGACAAGGAGGTCACGCCGGCCGATGTGGCGCGCGTGGTGGAGACGGCTCGCGCGATCAACATCTCCAGCGACCAGCGGCTGCTGCTGGTGGAGCCGCAGGAGTTCGTGATCGACGGTCAGGACGTGAAAGAGCCGATCGGCATGAGCGGCATGCGCCTCGAAGCCAAGGTGCACATCGTGACCGGTGCCCAGAGCGCCGCCGAGAACATCATCAAGTGCGTGCGCCGCTGCGGGCTGGAGGTCGACCAGCTGATGCTGAACCCCCTGGCATCGAGCCAGGCCGTGTTGACCGAGGACGAACGCGAACTCGGTGTGGTGCTGGTCGACATCGGCGCCGGCACGACCGACGTCGCGATCTTCACCAACGGTGCGATTCGCCATACGGCCGTGATTCCGATTGCTGGCGATCTCATCACCAGCGACATCGCGATGGCGCTGCGCACGCCGACCAAGGACGCCGAGGACATCAAGGTCGAGAACGGCTATGCGAAGCAACTGCTGGCCGACCCCGATACCCAGGTCGAGGTGCCGGGCCTCGGCGATCGCGGTCCTCGCTTGCTGAGCAAGCAGGCGCTTGCGGGTGTGATCGAGCCGCGCATCGAGGAGATCTTCTCGCTGGTGCAGCAGGTGATCCGCGAGTCGGGCTACGAAGAGGTGTTGTCTTCGGGCGTGGTGCTCACCGGCGGCAGCGCGGTGATGCCCGGCATGGTCGAGCTTGGCGAAGACATCTTCCTGAAGCCGGTGCGGCGCGGGATTCCGAAGTATTCGAGCGCACTGTCGGACATGGTTGCGCAGCCGCGCGCCGCGACGGTGATGGGCCTGCTGGAAGAAGCCCGCTACGCGCGCCTGCGCGGCTTCAAGGTGGCGCAGAAGAACGGCTCGGTGAAGACCGCCTTCGGCCGCTTCAAGGATTTCATCGTGGGGAACTTTTGATGACACCAAGACTTCCCCACTGCGTGTGGCTGGCGCGTGCCGGCCCACCGCGCCACTTCAACGAGCGATGGCGACGAACCGGGCCACCCCTTCATCGTTCACGGTTCCAACAACAAATTCATTCATAAACAAATGGCAACTGCATATTCAAGGAGTCAGAACATGGCTATCGAAATGATCGAGATCGAAGAGTTCAACCAGGGAACGCAGATCAAAGTGATCGGCGTGGGCGGAGGCGGCGGCAACGCCGTCGCGCACATGATCGAGCGCGGCGTGCAGGGCGTGCAGTTCATCTCCGCGAACACCGACGCGCAGGCCCTGTCGCGCAGCAATGCGCACAAGACCATTCAGCTCGGCATGAACGGGCTGGGCGCTGGAAGCAAGCCCGAGAAGGGCCGCGATGCGGCCGAGGCGGCGGTCGACGACATCCGCGAGGCGATCACCGGGGCGCACATGCTGTTCATCACGGCCGGCATGGGCGGCGGCACGGGCACCGGCGCGGCGCCGGTGATCGCACGCGTTGCCAAGGAGATGGGCATCCTCACCGTGGGCGTGGTGACCAAGCCCTTCGACTGGGAAGGCGGCCGTCGCATGACCAACGCCGATACCGGCCTGGCCGAACTCGAAGCCAATGTCGATTCGCTGATCGTGGTGCTCAACGAGAAGCTGCTCGACGTGCTGGGCGAGGACGTGACGCAGGACGAAGCCTTCGCGCATGCCAACGACGTGCTCAAGAACGCGGTTGGCGGCATCTCGGAAATCATCAACGAGTACGGCGGCGTGAACGTCGACTTCGAAGACGTGCGCACCGTGATGGGCGAGCCCGGCAAGGCCATGATGGGCACCGCCGCGGCCAGCGGCCCGGACCGCGCCCGCATCGCCGCCGAGCAGGCCGTGGCCTGCCCGCTGCTGGAAGGCATCGACCTGTCCGGCGCCAAGGGCGTGCTGGTGTTGGTGACGGCATCGAAGGCATCGCTCAAGCTGAGCGAATCCAAGTTGGCGATGAACACGATCCGCGCCTACGCTTCGCCGGACGCGCACGTGATCTACGGCGCCGCCTACGACGACAACCTCGGCGACGAAATGCGCGTGACCGTGGTTGCGACAGGCCTCTCGCGCCAGGATGCACGCCGCCAGGCGCCGACGCTGGAAGTGATCCGCACCGGCACCGACAACATTCCGTTCACCGTCCCGACGCTCGGCGGCTCTGTCGGCCATGCCTCCGGCCAGCCGAACTACGACGGCATGGCCGTGCCCAGTGTGTGGCGTACCAACCGCACGATGGCCGCGGCCAAGGTGGACGCGCTGTCGTCGGGCGGAATGGACGATTTCGAGATCCCCGCCTTCCTGCGCCGCCAGGCGGATTGAGGAGGCGCCCGTGGAGGCTATCGGGGACATAGCGAGGCGGGCGGTACGCCGGACGCCTCGCGCTTCTAAAATCGCGCCCGTGCTTCCACAACGTACCCTCAAATCGATCACTCGCGCTGTCGGCGTCGGACTCCACAGCGGACAACGCGTGGAGCTCACGCTTCGACCGGCGCCGGTGAACCACGGCATCGTGTTCCGGCGGGTGGATCTGCCCGAGCCGGTCGACATTCCGATGACGGCGGAGGCGGTCACGGACACCCGGCTCGCGTCGACGGTGTCTTCGCGCGGGGCCAAGGTGCAAACGGTCGAGCATCTCATGTCGGCTTGCGCCGGGCTGGGCATCGACAACCTGCTGATCGACATCACGGCTGACGAGGTGCCGATCCTCGACGGTTCGGCTTCGTCCTTTGTTTTCCTGCTGCAGAGTGCGGGGATCGAACTACAGAGCGCGCCGCGCCGTTTCATTCGCGTCACGCGGACGGTAGAGATTCGCGAAGGCGAGGGCGCGGACGAAAAATGGGCTCGGCTGGAGCCGTATCACGGGTTCAAGCTGAGCTTCGAGATCGATTTCGATCATCGTGTCGTCAACTCGACCGGGCAGCGCGTCGAATTCGACCTGGGCAGCGGCTCCTACAGCCGCGACATCGCGCGCGCTCGGACTTTCGGGTTCACCAAGGAGGTCGAGTACATGCGCTCGAAGGGACTCGCCCTCGGCGGTGGCCTCGACAACGCGATCGTGATGGACGACACCAAGGTGCTCAATGCGGGCGGACTGCGCTATGACGACGAGTTCGTGAAGCACAAGATCCTCGATGCGATGGGTGACCTCTATGTCATCGGGCAGCCGTTGCTGGCCGCTTACAGCGCCTTCCGGTCGGGTCACGCGCTCAACAACAAGCTGCTGCGTGAGCTTCTGGCCCACGACGACGCGCATGAAATCGTGACCTTCGACGACGAACGACAGGCGCCCGCCGGATTTACCGAAGTCGCGCGCGCCTGGTAGCAAGACACGTCGATGCTGCTTTTTCGGTGGGCCATCCTGTTGCTTTTGCTGGTGGCCGGGGCTTCGTTCGCGTTCTACGCGGGGACGGGGCAGGTCAAGTACCGGCGGTTTGGATGGATCGTTCTCAAGTGGACCCTGCTCGCGGCGTTTGGCTTCTTTGCTGTGTTGATTGCTGAACGGGCTTTTTGAGGTTGTGGGGCGGCGGAGGCGGGCGGTGTGCGCTGGGCCGGCCGACGTCACCGGCCGCTTCGCGGCTGCCCTGCGCTGCTCGCGGTACGCGGGGTCCGCGCGAAACTCGCCTTCGGCCCAAACACGCGCAGCCCTGATCCGCGTACCGCTGCGCTGCTCGGCGGTGCCTCAACGGCCGGCCCAGCGCACACCGCCCGCCTCCGCGGAAAGGGTGGGGTGAGTTGTCCGCCTCCAAGGCTGTGATGAACGCGCAGGCATTGGACGTTCGAGACGCGCGCATCCTTCGCCCAACCACGGAGCCCGGTATGCGGTGCGGGCTGCGCGACCCTTCTGCGCCGCCGAAGCGCGCAGCCTCAGGCGGATCAGGGCCGCGTGTGTCTGAGCGAAGCGAGTTTCACGCGGACCCCGCCTGAGGCGAGCACTGCAGGGAAGCCCGAAGGGCCGGCG
>NZ_JBFTNY010000028.1:0-76842 GCF_056397705.1 Variovorax sp. 05L425
CCTCATGGTCCTCGAATCCATGAAGATGGAAATCCCCGTCGTCGCCCCCGAAGCCGGCCGCGTCGTCGAGATCCTCATCGCCGAAGGCGCTCCCGTGCGTGAAGGCCAGGACATCGCGGTCTTCGAAGAGGAATGAGCGCCGTGAAGAAGGCCGCCGCTGACATGCAGACCAGCTACGGCGCGGAAGGCGAGGCGCTGTCCATGCGCGCTTCATCCGCCGGTCGCCAACTGATGACACTCGCCGAGCAGATTGCCGAGCGCATCTCCCTGTCGATTGCGACCGGCGAATACGCACCCGGCGATCGCATTCGCGAGGAGGCGATTGCCGACCAGCTCGACGTCAGCCGCGGCCCCGTCCGCGAAGCATTGCGCATCCTGGAGCGCGACGCCGTGGTGCGCATCCAGCCCCATCGTGGCGCGCACGTCACGCAGCTCAGCATCAAGGAGGTGGGCGATCTGTTCGAGATTCGCCGTGACCTGATCGGCTCGATGGTCCGTCGACTTGCCGCTCGCGATGACGACCTCATGACCGCGATCGACACCGGCGTGTGCGAACTCGAGGCCGCGGCCAACGGTGCCGTTGGGGCCGACGCCTATCTCGCGATCAGCAATCGACTCGGTCGCCTGCTCGCCGACGCCTCCCGAAATGAGCGCCTCGCGGAGATCCTGGGTTCGCTGGCCCGGCAGACGCGCCGCTACTCGATGCTCGGCCTCGCGAGCGCCGCGCGGCGCGAGGAATCGGCGCGCACTTGGCGCTCGATGGTGAACGCGCTGAAGGCCGGCGACCCGAATGTCGCGGCCGATGCCATCGAGGACCTGATCGAGGCCCTGCGACGCGAAGCCATCAGGCATTTGCAGGCAGCCGACCTTCCAACACACACAAAGGATTGATTTCCATGAGTTCCGAACGAATCGCAGGGCACGCCCTGTCCTGGGCAGCGACCCAGTTCCGCGACCGGCCCGCCGTGGTCTTTCGCGACCGCAGCTACAGCTACACGCAGATCGAGCGGCGCAGCAACCAGCTCGCCAACACGCTCATCGGCCTGGGGCTGATGCCTGGTGAGCGCCTCGCGGTGCTGCTGAACAACTCGGTGGAGAGCATCGAGGCCCAGTTCGGTGCCGAAAAGGCCGCACAGGGCTACGTGGCCCTGAACGCGCGTCACACGGTGCGCGAACAGGCCGGCATCCTCAACGATGCGGGCGCTTCGGTGCTCATCGCGGGCGCAGAGTTCCGCGAATCGGTGCAGAAGGTTCGCTTGCTCGTGCCGTCGCTGCGCGTCGTCATCGGCGTGGGTTGGCAGGACGCCGACGTGCTCGACTACGACTTGCTGCTCGAGCGTGCAGCGGACCGTGCACCATGGCTGAAGGTTCCGGCGAACCTGCTGCTGCGTATCGCCTACACGTCGGGCACGACGGGCCAACCGAAGGGCGTGGCCTACAGCATCGAGCGCTTCGAGGCACGTCTTGCGAACCATTTCGCCGCGATGGAATATGGCCTTGGCATCGACGACGCGATGCTGCATGTCGGCCCGCTCACCCACGCGGCCGGTGTGCACCTGCTGCCGTGCTACCTGCGTGGTGCACGCAACATCGTGGCCGATCGCTTCGATGCCGAAGAAGTGGTGGCACAGATCGCCAGCGATCGCATCAGCCAATTGATGGTCGTGCCCACCATGCTGGGCCGCCTGCTCGAGGTGATCGTCGCCAACCCCGCGGCAGACCTGTCCGCGCTGCGTCGGGTGCACTACGGCACGGCGCCCACGCCGACAAGCATGGTCCATGAGGCCTTGGGCCGGCTGGGCCCGATCCTGCGCCAGCAATACGGCATGACCGAGGCCGTGCAGCCCCTGTGCGTGCTCTATCCGCACGACCACCTGCAGGACGACCAGCCCTCTGAACGCGTCACCTCGTGCGGGCGGCCGACGATGAACGTCGACATCACCGTGCGGGACGCCGATGGCAATCCCCTGAAGGCAGGCGAAGTCGGCGAGATCGCGATCGCGCATCGCGGCATCGGCGAAGTCGCGTTCTGGCGTCGTCCCGACCTGGAGCGTGAATCCATCCGCGACGGCTGGTACTACAGCGGCGACCTGGGTCGCTTCGACGACGAAGGCTTTCTCTACATCGTCGGCCGCAACAAGGACATGATGATCAGCGGCGGCTTCAACGTCTATGCCCGCGAGGTCGAGGACGCCCTGCACACGCACCCGGCCGTGGCCGAAGTGGCAGTGCTCGGCCTGCCGGATTCCGAGTGGGGCGAGGTGATCGCGGCCTTCGTGGTCCGCCGCCCCGGAGAAACGAGCGATGCCGACGCGCTCGCCCGGCACTGCGCCGAGCAGATCGCCGGCTACAAGAAACCGCGCGTGATCGAGTTCGTCGACGCGCTGCCGCGCAACCACGCCGGCAAGGTGACCAAGAACGACCTGCGCGATGCGTGGCTGGCAGGCCATCCCCAAGGTATCCAAGGAGCAACTTCCAAATGAACACCACACAGACGACAAAGACGACACAGACGGCGCAGCCCGCAGCGGGCGAATGGGCCGAGGACCTGGACGAACTGGCGCAGCGCCGCGTCATCGCGCACGCGCTCGGCGGCGAGGAGCAGGTGGCGCGCCATCACGCGCAGGGCAAGCTCACGGCGCGCGAGCGCATCGACCATCTGCTCGACACCGGGAGCTTCAACGAGATCGGCGCGCTCGCCGGATCGGTGAAGTACGGCGCGGATCGCAAGCGCGAGCAGTTCACCCCCAGCAACGCCGTCGTCGGCATCGGCAAGATCGACGCACGGCGCACGGTGGTCGCGGCCGACGACTTCACGATCCGGGGCGGCTCGTCCGAAGGGTCGGTGTCGGAGAAGTGGATCTACGCCGACCGCTACGCCTGGGAATACAAGCTGCCGCTCGTGCGCATGATCGACAGCGCAGGCGGGAGCGTCAAGCTGCTCGACAAGCTCGGCCACACCAAGATCCCGGGCTACCCGATGCTGCCGATGACGCAGCTGCTGGGCGTCGTGCCCGTGGTCGGCATCGCGCTCGGCGCCTGCGCCGGATTGGGCGCCGTGCGGGTCGGCGCGGCGCACCTCGCCATCATGATTCGCGGCAAGAGCCAAGTCTTCGCCGGCGGTCCGCCCGTCGTCAAGCAGGCGCTGGGCATCGACATCGACAAGGAGTCGCTCGGCGGCTACGACGCAATGCACCGCTACAGCGGCGCGGTGAACTTGGCCGTCGATACCGAAGAGGAAGCCCTGCAGGCGACGCGGCGCTTTCTTTCGTACCTGCCTGGCAACGTATGGGAGCAACCGCCGCGCGTGGTTTGCGACGATCCGGCCGATCGCTGCGACCCGTGGCTCAACCAGGCGATTCCGGCGGACAAGCGCAAGGTGTTCCAGGCGCGCAAGATCCTCAAGGCCATCTTCGATCAAGGCTCGCTGTTCGAGATGTCGCCGGATTTCGGCGGCTCGACGATCACTTGCCTGGCCCGGTTGAACGGACACGCGGTCGGCGTGATGACGAACAATCCGATGGTGATGGGCGGCGCGCTGACACGCTCGGCGGCCTTGAAGATGGCGCGCTTCGTCGATTTCTGCGACACCTTCCACCTGCCGATCGTCAATCTGGCCGACCAGCCGGGCGTGATGACTGGCGCCGACGCCGAGCGCGAAGGCACGATCTCGGCGGCGTTGCAGGCGATGCACGCCATCGAGCAGTCGGGCGTGCCTTGGCTTGCGATCGTGCTTCGCCGTTGTGTGGGGTTGGCCGGCGCCATGTTGAGCCCGTTGCACGGGCCTTCGGGCACCTCCTTGCCGAACCGCTATGCGTGGCCCTCGGCGCGCTGGGGCTCGATCCCGGTGGAGGGCGGCGTTGCCGCGGCCTACAAGAAGGACATCGCTGCCGCCGAAGATCCGGTCGCGCATCGGCTCGACCTCGAGGCGCACTATCACGCGATCTCGTCGCCGATGCGCACGGCCGAACGCTTTGGCGTGCTCGACATCATCGAGCCCGCGATGACGCGGCCGCTGCTGTGTTCCTGGGTCGAGGACGCTTACCGGGCGACGAGCCGGCAGCTCGGCCCCGTCGGTCGCACGATGCGCTGAAGCAGCGGCGCACGGTGACGCAGCAGGAGAGCAGGCATGCCGACGCAACTCGACAGCGCAAAGAACCTGCTGCGCTGCGCGGCTGGAGAATCGATCAGCGCGGTTACAGTGCATGGCGTGATTCGATCCGCCCCTGCCAATTTGTTGTCTGCCGGAGGATGTCGATGCTCAAGCCTGGTTCGAGGCGCTTCGCTGTCGGCGTTGTTGCCCTCCTTGTACTCATCGCCGCAATGTTGGCCTACTACGCCTATCAGCAGCGCTGGTCGTTCAGCCCTCAGGACCGGCTCTATGTCGAGGCGCCCGACGCAGCCGGAATGACCGAGGGCATGCAGGTGACGACCCGTGGGGTCGTCATCGGCAGCGTTCGGAGCATCGGGCTGCCCACAACGCAGTCCTCTGAGCAGGGCGCTCGGATCGAACTGCGCATCGGCCGCGACTACATGGCGCACTTACCGAAGGGAACGCGGGCGAGACTGGTTCAGGAGAACGGGATCGGCCAGCCGACGATCGACCTCGTGCCTCCGCGCGGCGGCGCGCAACCGCTGGATCCCGGCGACGTGCTGGCTTTGGAGCGCGGCAAGGATGGCGGCCAGATCTTGCAGGAATTGCAGTCGGCGTTGATGCCTGTCATCGCCGACGCTCGCAAATTGACCGAGAGCCTGACGGATCCGAACGGGTCCTTCCAGCAGACGCTGAAGGCGGGTCAGGACGTTGTCTCGAAGATGCCCGCCATCGCCGAGAAGACGGGCGAGGTGATCGATCAGACGAAGCAGACCGTGAAAACCATCGAGAGCGGAGCCGCGGCGACGCTGCAAAGGGCCGGTCGCACCATCGAGGTCGTGGAGCAAGCAGCGCCTGCGGTGATCGAAAAAGTGCAGCAGGCCGCCGCAACTTCGCAGAAGGCCAGCGCCGACGTGCAGGCCATGGCGGCGCAGGCTTCCGAAAGACTGCCGGCCGTGCTCGATCAGGTTCAGGCCGCGGCGACGCAGACCAACCAGATGGTGAGCAATGCGCGCCAGACCTGGCCGATCAGCATGCTGACCGGCACGGCCACCACGCCGCAGTCACTGCCGATCGACAGCATCGGCGGCCTGCCGCTCCCTGGAGAAGCGCCATGAGGCGCACGCGCCGACTGATCGCTTGCGGCCTGTGCGCCGTCGGAGCGGCCCTGCTCGGGGCGTGCTCGACACCGCCCGTGCGCTCGGCGGCATACGTCCAGGCCCAGGGCTTCAACACGCAGGGAATGGATCGCTTCAAGGCGGGCGACCTGCCGCGTGCCTTGGCGTTTTTCCAGCAAGCACTCGTTGTCGGACAGTCGATAGAGGACGACGACGCGATCGCAGCCGCGCGCCTGAATCTATCCATGGTCTATCTGGGCATGGGTCGCCAGGACGAGGCGCTGAAGCAATTGGATCTGGTCTTGGACGAGCGCCGCCTTGCGTTCAGTGCAGACCGACGCGCCGAAGCTGCATTGAGGCGCGCGATGGCGGTCCAGGCGAGCGACCGTGCGAGCGCCGAACAATCGCTCGATCGGGCTGGCGTGATCTGCGGCAGCAGTTGCAGCGTGAGGGGAAAGATCCTCAATCTGAAGGCATACATGGCGCTGAGCGGCGGGCGCGCCGAGGAGGGGCTGCGATTCGCGCAGCAAGCCCACGGAGCCCTTGCCAAGGACGATGCACTGGAAAAGGCGAACGCGCTGCGTCTGCAATCGAGTGCCTACATCGCCTTGAAGACCCCCGCTGCTGCGGTGCCCCTGCTTCATGAAGCATTGGGGATGGACAAGGCCGCAGGGGCGAGCGAAAAGATCTATCAGGATTTGCTGCTGCTGGGTCAGGCGTCCATGGACAAACCGGAACTCGCCAAGGACTATTGGGCCAGGGCCCACGACGTGGCGGTGGCGGCCAAGAACGATGCTGGTGCCGAGCGCACCGCCAAGTTGCTGGCAACCGCCGCGCCTTAGCCGGCGGCGCGGCGGGCAAGCAACCTAGGGGGAAACCCCGCCTTGCTTTCGCGATCGACGAAAGCTGGCGCTGCGGCTTTGTCGTTCCCTCGGTGAGGCAGCGATTCGAGAATTCATGCACCCCTGGAGACAAAGCATGACCTCAATCACTCAGCCTCGCATCGGCGCCACCAGCGTCGATGCATCACCCAGCGAATCAAGCATCGTGCGCAAGGTCGCGTGGCGAATCATGCCGTTGATCATGATTTGCTACCTGTTCGCTTTCTTCGATCGCATCAACATCAGCTTCGCCAAGTTCGCGCTGCAAAGCGACCTGGGCCTGAGCGATACCGCCTACGGATTCGGCGCCGGCCTGTTTGTCGTGGGCTACGTCTTGTTCGAAGTGCCCAGCAACCTGATGCTCTACAAGGTCGGCGCGCGGCGCTGGATCGCCCGCATCATGATTTCCTGGGGCATCGCCACGGCACTGATGGTGTTCGTGCAGAACGAGTGGCAGTTCTACGTCCTGCGCTTCATCATCGGCGCGATGGAAGCCGGCTTTGCACCGGGCGTGTTGTTCTACCTGACGCTGTGGTTTCCGACTGCCTACCGCGGCCGCATCACCTCGACCTTGTTCCTTGCATCGGCCTTTGCGGGGCTCGCGGGCGCGCCTGTCGCGGGCCTCGTGTTGTCGAATCTGGACGGCGCACTGGGCATGGCGGGTTGGCACTGGCTGTTCCTGGTCGGTGGCCTGCCGTGTGTCGTGCTCGGCATCCTGGTCTTCAATGTGCTCAAAGACCGCATCCAGGACGCCGGTTGGCTCACGCCGGCCGAGCAAACGCTCCTGTCCAGCCGCATCGCCGACCAGAACAAGAGCATCGGCAGTCACTCGTTGCTCGGCGCGCTGAAGACGCCCGGATTCCTCACACTCGCGCTGATCTATTTCCTCATCCAGGTCGCGTCCTACGGCCTCAACTTCTGGGCGCCTCACCTGATTCGCACGTCGGGCAGCACGAATCCGACGGTCATCGGCTTCCTGACGGCCGTGCCGTACCTGTGCGGCGCGATCGCGATGCTGGTCGTCGGCAAGCTCTCGGATGCGACCGGCGAGCGCCGCAAGTTCGTCGCCGGCCTGATCGCGCTGTCGGCCATCGGATTCTTCGCGGCCGGCATGTTCGACAAGAGCACGACCATGGTCGTCGTGGCCCTGGGTGTGATGGGTGCGGGCGTCATCGCATCCATCCCCGCCTTCTGGGCCCTGCCGCCCAAGCTGGTGACCGGTGCGGGTGCTGCCGGCGGCATTGCGCTGATCAACACGCTCGGGCAACTGGGTGGCATCGTCTCCCCGGTGATGGTCGGGCGCATCAAGGACATCACCGGCAGCACCACGCCGGCCCTGTATGTCATCGGTTGCCTGGGCCTCGTCTGTGCGGCGATCCTGCTCTACGGGCTGCCCGCGAGCTTGCGGCGCAGGGAAGAGCACGCGCCATCGTCGCAGCAGGGCCACTCGGCCGCGACCCTAGCCTCACACTGACGCATCTTGAGCCAAGGAACGAGTCAATGAACGAAACCTCCACATCAAACTTGCCGTTGACACCGGCGGCGCTGAAGGGCGTGCGCGTCATCGAGATGGGCCAATTGATCGCCGGCCCCTTCGCCGGAAAGACGCTGGGCGAATTCGGTGCCGACGTGATCAAGATCGAGGCGCCGGGCACCGGTGATCCGCTGCGCAACTGGCGCTTGATCAAGGAGGGCACGTCCGTCTGGTGGCAGGTGCAGTCGCGCAACAAGCGCTCGATCGCGCTCGACCTGCGCAGCACCGAAGGCCAGGACATTGCCCGCCAGCTGATCGCCGAAGCGGATGTGCTGATCGAGAACTTCCGGCCGGGCACGCTGGAAGGCTGGGGCATGGGCTACGGCGTGCTGTCGAAGCTGAACCCGGGCCTCGTGATGCTGCGCATCTCCGGCTATGGCCAGACAGGCCCCTACCGCGACCTGCCGGGCTTCGGCGCGATCGGCGAAGCGATGGGCGGCCTGCGCCACCTGACTGGCGAGCCGGGGCGCGTGCCGGTGCGTTGCGGCATCTCCATCGGCGACACGCTGGCGGCACTGCACGGCACCGTCGGCATCCTCACGGCCCTCTACCACCGCAAGGTCAACGGCGGCCAGGGGCAGGTGATCGACGTGGCGCTGCACGAGGCGGTGTTCAACGTCATGGAGAGCCTGTTGCCCGAGTACAGCGCCTTCGGCGCGGTGCGGGAAGCGGCTGGCAGCGCATTGCCCGGCATCGCGCCATCGAACGCCTACCGCTGCAGCGACGGCTACGTGCTCATCGCGGGCAACGGCGACAGCATCTTCAAGCGGCTGATGCAGGTCATCGGCCGCGACGACCTGGGCACCGATGAAGAGCTGGCGAACAACGCCGGCCGGGTGGCCCGCGTCGCGCAGCTCGACGAGGCGATCGAGGCCTGGACGCAAACGCGCCCGGTGATCGAGGTGCTCGCCACCCTCGGCGAGGCCAAGGTACCGGCCGGCAAGGTCTACACCGCCGAGGACATCGCCGAAGACCCGCATTACAGGGCGCGCGACATGCTCCTGCAGCAGACCACCCGCGACGGCTACGTCGTCGAGGTGCCCGGCGTGGTGCCCAAGCTGCTCGGCACGCCGGGCACGGTGCGCTCTTCCGCACCGCGTCTCGGCGACGACACCGACGCGGTGCTCGGGGAGCTCGGATTCTCAACACAGGACATCGCCGCCCTGCGCGGCAGGAAGGTGGTCGCATGAATGACAAGGACACGCTCTGGAACGGCGCCGGCCGGCGCATCTACATGCAGGAAGTCGGCACGCGCGACGGGCTGCAGGTCGAAGAGGCCTTCGTGCCGACGCAGGAAAAGATCGCGCTGGTCAACATGCTGTCGCACGCGGGCGTGGCGAAGATCGAGGTGACGGCCTTTGTTTCGCCGAAGGCGATTCCCGCCTTGCGCGATGCAGAGATCGTGTTGCGCGAGATCAAGCGGCAGCCGGGCGTGGTCTACAGCGCGCTGGTGCCCAACGTTCGGGGCGCCGAACGCGCCATCGATGCGGACGCCGATGAACTCAATCTCGTGATGTCGGCCAGCGAGAGCCACAACCTGGCCAACCTGCGAATGACGCGCGAGCAATCGTTCGCGGCGCTGTCGGAGGTCAACGCCTTGGCTCGGCAGGCCAAGGTGGCGGTCAACGTCTCGCTCTCGTGCGCCTTCGGTTGCCCGATGGAAGGCGATGTGCCCGTGGCCACCGTGCTCGACTGGTGCGCCCGTTTCGTCGAAGACATGGGCGCGCGCGGCGTCACGCTGTGCGACACCACCGGGATGGCCTACCCCGGGCAGGTCGCGGCCCTCACGGCAGCCTTCCGCGCGCGTTGGCCGAAGACCGAACTCACGCTGCACTTCCACAATACGCGTGGCATGGGCCTGGCGAACGTGATCGCCGCCATCGACGCCGGCGCTGACCGCTTCGATGCCTCGCTTGGAGGCATCGGCGGCTGCCCGTACGCGCCCGGCGCGACCGGCAACGTGTGCAGCGAAGAGATCGTCCACGCGCTCGAACTGATGGGCTACCGCACAGGCGTCGATCTCGCACTGCTGACCCATGCGGCAAGGCGCCTGCCGGGGCTGATCGGTCACGATATTCCGAGCCAGATCGTCAAGGCCGGCCGCCGCCTCGACCTGCATCCGGTGCCTGACGATTTCGCCGCCATTCGTGAACGTGCGATCGCGCGTGTTGCCTGAAATCTCGACGCGTCAGGCGGCTTCCTTGCGACCCTCGAAATAATCGGCCAACCGCATCCGTTCACGCTCGAACACCGGCATGCCGGCGCGCACCGCTCCCCAGTCGTCAGTGCGGCTTGCGCGGTCGATGCTCTCGCATGCGGCTGCAAATGCGAGCGCACCGACCATCTTGCTGGCGCCCGCCATGCGGTGGGCGCACAGGGTGACCTGGGCGACGTCGTCGGCGGCCACCGCCTGCCGAAGTCCGATCGAGTCGTCCTCGCACGTTCGCCGGAAGGCCGAGAGAACCTCGCGCACCATCGTCGCGTCGCCACCGCATTTCGCCTCGAGGAGCGCCTGGTCGATCGGGCCGGTGGAGGATTTGGCCTCCGGGCTCGAGTCGGCGGAAGCGGCGGACGGCGAGGGGGCTCGGGGAAGCGGCAGCCATCGATCGACCTTGTCGATCAGCTGTACCAGTTCCACCGGCTTGACAAGAAAGTCGTCCATGCCGGCGGCGAAGCACGCCTCGGCCTCACCCTGCAGTGCGTTGGCGGTACAGGCGACGATCGGCACTCGCTTCCGCCCGTCTTCGGCTTCCAGCCTGCGGATGCTGCGCGCCAGTTCGTAGCCGTCCATGTGGGGCATGTGGCAGTCGGTGATGACGAGCCCGAAGCGACCCGACTTCCACATCTCCAGGGCCTGGACGCCGTCGTCGGCGGTCTGCGCGGCGTAGCCCAGCGTTCGCACCTGGCGCAGGATCAGCATGCGGTTGACGGGGTGGTCATCCACCAGCAGCACCAGCGTTCCTTCCGTCTCGGCCTGCGCGGTGCTCGGCGCCACGCGGCGCATGGCCGCAGCGGTCGAAATGGCTCGCCCGTGGTCGGCATCGCCGCCCGGCGGGAGCTCGGCGACGGGCAACGTCAAATCCAGGGTGATCGTCGTGCCCGTGCCCGGCGCGCTTTCCATGCGGATGGAACCACCCATCATGTGCGCGAGTTGCCGCGAGATGACCAGCCCCAGCCCGGTGCCGCCCGGCCGCCGCCGCGCCTCGTCACCGACAGCCTGGCTGAAGGGCTGGAACAGCCGCTGCTGGTCCTCGGGAGAGATGCCGATGCCGGTGTCCTTCACCTCGAAGCGCAGTTTTTCCTGTCCCTCCGCGCGCCCCAGCCATTGCGCGTTGATGTCGATCCAGCCCTCGGAGGTGAACTTGATCGCGTTGCTCACGAAGTTGTTGAGGATCTGGCGCAGGCGTACCGGATCGACCCGCAACGCCGGACTGATGCGCGGATCGACCATCCGCCGGACGATGAGGCCCTTGCTGCTGGCATTGCCCAGGTAGATGCTCTGCACCTCCTCGACCAGGCGCTTGACCGACACGACCTCGGGGCGGACCTCCAGCTTGCCGGCCTCGATCTTCGAAAAATCGAGGATGTCGTCGATGATGCGCAGCAACGACCGGCTGGATTCCCGCACGAGCCCAAGCGTCTCGCGCTGCTCGGCGTCCAGCTCGGTCAGGCTCAGGAGTTCCAACATGCCCAGCATGCCGTTCATGGGCGTCCTGATCTCGTGGCTCATGGTGGCGAGGAAAGTGCTCTTGGCGCGGTTGGCTGCTTCCACCTCGGCGCTGCGCTGTGCCAGGGCCGCGTTCAGCCGCTCGATTTCACGCTCTTTCCTCTTCCTCTCCGTCACGTCTTCCGAGATGGTCAAGAGGTAGCGCGGCTTGCCGGTGTCGTCCAGGATCGGGATCTTTTTCGCGTGGAGGATGTGCACGCTGCCATCGTGTGCATGCAGGGTCTCCTCGGGGATGTCCACTTCGCGGCCCAGCGAGAGCGCTTCCTTGTCCTTGGCCGCGAAGAATTCGGCTTCCTCCGGGGAATTGACGAAGTCGTGAATCGTCTTGCCAAGCAACTCGTCCTGGCCGCGCCCCGTCAATTGCTCCATGGCGCGGTTGACACGGACGAGCTTCAGGTCATCGGCGTTCTTGACCATGACCTGGTAGGGGATGGTGTGGATCACGGAGTTCAGGAACGCATTGGCTGTTTCCAGTTCGGCGGTGCGCAGGTGCACGCGCGCTTCCAGGTCGGCGTTCAGGGCTCGTAGGTTCTCTTCCGCGCGGCGCAGCGCCGTCTTCTGCCGTTGTTCCTCGAGCGCTCGCCGCACCGAGAATCCCAGCCGCCGCACCCGCTCCTTGAGGACGTAGTCCGTGGCGCCCGCCCTCATGCAATCCACCGCCTCTTCCTCGGGCATCAGCCTGCTTGAAATCGCGATCAGCAGAAGCTCCGGGTGGTGCTGCCGCACGTGCCGCAGCATCTCCAGGCCGCCGATTTCGTAGTCGGACAGCACGAGGTCGAAAGCTTGCCGCTGCAGGGCGGCGACGAAGTCCTCCCTGGTTCTCACCCACACGACGTCGCAGGCAAGATCCTCGTCCTCCAGCCTCTCCCGGATGCGCTGCGCATCGGCCGGGTCGTCCTCGAGCTGCAGCACTCGGATGGAAGTAGTCATCTCGGCGCGTCCTGTTCGCCACGGAGCGACTCCACGACGTCCTTGAACTCCTCGCGGTTGCGGTCGCTCAGCGCGGAGAGGGCCTCGTGCGCGCGCAGGATCCGCTTCTGCACCGAGGCCTGGTCGCCCTCCGTGCCCAGCGCATAGAGTTCGGGCGCGGCGGGGCTGTCATCCCGCACGGCAGCCAGCACCTGCTGCATGCTCAGTTCCTCGAACAGGGCGCGCACGGCCGGCGTCACGCCCGCGACCACCACGCCGCCTCGGGCGACCAACTCGTGCACGGTGCCGAGGCAGGTGCTGTCCATGTATTCGCAGCCGGAAAGGTCCAGCACCAGGGGGCGTCCCCCGCCCAGTACGGCCACGGCGGTTTCGTGGAAGGCATCGCAATGCATCCAGCTGGCCCGGCCGCGCAGCGCAAGGTAGGCGGCCTGCTCTGTTTCGCCGTAGAAGACCGCCTCACTCTCGCGCCGCGGCGCGCCGGATGCCACGGCGATCGCCGCAGGGAGTTCGGCGCCGTTGTCGAACCACGAGGTGCCGGCGTGCGCGTCGATGAGCAGGATGGTCACGTCATCCCGGTCCGCGCCCGCCGGCGCATCGGCATGCAGGTGAACCATCATTTCCTGCGCGCTGGCGAGCGGTTTGGCGAGAACCTCCTGCAGCAGTTCCAATTCGCGCTCGGACCCGGAGGGCAGGAGCCCGTCGGTGTAGAGGAGGATCCGGTCGCCCGCCAGCAGTTGGAGACGCTCTTGCTGGAAGTGCGCGTCAGGCGCCAGCCCGAGCGCGGGCCCCGTGCGGCGGATCAGGCGCGTTTCGCGACCGTCGCGTGCGTGCAGCACCGGCGGATGGCCCGCCGAAGCCAGGGTGAGGCTCGAGTCGGACGTATCGAGCAAACCGAAGACGGCCGTCAGGAACAGGCCCGGCGCGGCGTGCGCCTCGCAGATCGAGCGATTCACCGTGGCCAATACCTGCGCCGGCGGCAGCGCGAGGCCCGTCACCGGATCCACCAGGACAAGCCGCTGCTTGAACAGCACCGAGAGCATGGCCGACGTCACCCCGTGGCCAGTGGCATCGGCCAGGTAGAAGGCGAGGTGCTGATCGCCCAGCCGGACCACGTCGTAGAGATCGCCGCCCACATGCTGCCCTGGCCGGTAGACCGCCTGGATGCAATAGCCCTCCATGGGGGGCGGGCTGCGCGGTAGCAGGGCACGCTGGATGACCTCCGCGCGCTCGAGATCGCGGCGAAGCACTTCGGAGGTCTGCTCGAGTTCGGTGACCTTGCGCTGCAGTTCCCGGTGAAGGTGCTCGCGTTCCGCCAGCAGTTGCCGTCGCTCGAGCGCATTGCGCACCGCCACCTCCATCTCTTCCGAACGCGGCGACTTCGGAAGGAAGTCGAACGCCCCCAGACGGATCGCGGCCACTGCCGTGTCGAAGGTCTCCAGCCCCGACAGGACGATCCACATGGCATTCGGCGCGGCCTCGCGTCCCCAGCGCAGCAGTTCAAGGCCGTCCATCCGCGGCATCATGATGTCCGTCAGCACCAGGGCGACGTCCGGGCGCTCGCGCAGAACCTGCTGCGCCGCGAACCCGTCGGCGGCCTCCAGGACAGGCGAGCAGCCGAGTCCTTCCAGCGTCAGCTTCACCATCAGGCGGGCCACCGGCTCGTCGTCCACCACCAGCGCAACGGGAGGGACAGGGTCGAGGTTCATCAAATCCTCTGGCAGCTGGAGTGCCGCGCGGGAAAGGAATTCTCCGAGCCGCAGGGCGAGATGGCAAGCCGCTGAGGCGCTTGCACATTTTTGTGACACATCGCCTACAACTTGTCTCATGGCCGCCGATAACGCTGCTATGGACAAACCACACTCAATCGGGTCACCGGAACTGCTGACCCAGATCCCGAAGGAAAGCGTTCTGCAGGACGACGGTGTGCATATGCTCGTGTCGACAAGAGGGGTGGAAGGATCGCGGAGTGACGGCATCCTCCTTCGGCGCTGTGCTTTTTCGCTGGCTGCGCCCCTTGGCTGCGAATTCCTGGGCCAGTACAGGCAGCTTTCGGATGGCCTCTGGCAAGCGTCCATGCGCAGCAGCGCGCGCAGCGATGGCTCCCTGGGTCCTCCCCAGGTGGCGATCTATGCGACGGAACTGGATGCGCTGGTCAATCTCTGGACGAATCGCCGGTGCTTCGACCTGGGCACTCGGGTCTGACCCTGGCCGCATTGACGTACCGACTGGTCAGTCGGTAGACTGTGGCCGGTCGCCCGCGAGCGGACCCACCTCCCGTCGAACCGAAAGACCCAGGATGAGCGAAGACTTTGCCGCCGACCTTCACCGCAGAGCGACCGTCGCCATGCAGGCCGGAAGGGCTGCCGCCGATGCGCACGGCGGCCAGGTCCAGGTGAGCCAGTACACCAGCGAGGCCGTCGCGAGCGAGGAGCTGCGCCTGCTGCGCCGGCACCCGCACCCCGTGGCCGCCAGCTCGTCGCTGCCATCTCCTGGCGCGTGGCTTTCGCTGACGCACTTCGGTGTCCCGCTTCTGCTGGTTCGCCAGGAGAGCGGGCGAGTGCAGGCCTTCGTGAACGTCTGCCGCCATCGGGGCGCGCGCGTGGTGCCCGAGGGCAGTGGCAGCGAAGCGCGTGCGTTCGTCTGTCCCTATCACGCGTGGACCTATCAGCCCGATGGCGCGCTTCGCGGCGTCCCCGAATCCTTCGGCTTTCCCTGCCTCAAGCAGGAAGAGTCCGGCCTGCGCAAGTTGGCAACGGTCGAGCGCGCGGGGCTCGTCTGGGTCATCCTCGATCCGTCGATGTCGCAAAGCGATCCCGGCGAACATCTGGGACCGCTGATGGACAACCTCGAGTCGCTCGCAGGCCTCAGGACGCCCGTCGCGTTCGCGCCGCGATCCTACGAAGTCGAAGCGAACTGGAAGCTGCTGATCGATGGCTCGTTCGAGGCCTATCACTTCAAGGTCGCCCATCGCCAGACCATCGCCCACATGTTCGTGAACAACATGCAGATCGTCGACGAGTTCGACCTTCATCGGCGCCTCTACCTGATCAAGGAGAGGTTCCCGGAAGAGAAGCCCAAGGTCACCGGCTTCGACCCGAGAAGGTACGGCAACCTGATCTACTTCTTCTTCCCGAACACGACCCTCCTGGTCCAGCCCGACCACGCGCAGCTCAGTTGCCTCGAGCCGCTCGGCGCGACCCGCACGCGCGTGCACGAGCTCACCTTGATTCCGGAAGCGCCGGCCTCGGAGAAGGCAACGGCGCACTGGGAGGCCAACGTCGCGTTGTACCGGCGCACCCTCGCGGAAGACTACGCACTGGCAGAGTCGATCCAGTCGGGCCTCGCATCCGGCGCAAACGAAGTGCTCACCTTCGGCACTTTCGAATACAGCGCACCGCGCTTTCATTCACAGCTTCAGCAGCAAATCGCTGCCACGCAGGTCGCGCGCTAGATGCCAGGCAAACCCAAGTCGCGCAAGGAAATCATCCTGGATCGCGCGGAGCAGCACTTTGCCGAGCACGGGTTTCAGGGTGCATCGCTCTCGGCCATCGCGCGCGAATGCGATGTCGGCAATCCGGGGCTTCTCCATCACTTCCCCAGCAAGGAGGTGCTGTATCGCGTGGTCCTCGAAAGGCAAGCCGAGGAACTGACGGCGCGCATGCGCCGGCGCGTCGAATCGGCTGGAAGCCTTGAGGAGCGCTTGCAGGCATTCGTGGAGCTTCAGGTGCAGTGGATGCGGGCCAGGCCGACGGGATTCAAGCTCGTCACGCGCGAGTTGCTCGACAATGCCGAGCGGATCAAGGTCGCGCAAACAAGACCGCTCGAGGGCTTCCTGCTGAGCAGCCTGGCACTTTTGATCGATGCGCAATCGGCCGGACTCGTTCGCCGCGATGTTCCTGCCCTCGTCGTGCTCACCATCATCCTCGGCACGCTGAACTACGCAAAGATCGCGCGTCCCACATTCGGCAAGGCCTTTTCGGAATCGGCGCTGAAGAGCGACACGCAATGGATGAAGGCCATCGCGCGCGATGTTCTGCGCGTGGTGTCCCCCGTGGCAATGGACTGCTTTCAGCGCAGCAATCGATAGACCAGGACACCGATTGCAGCGCCTGCCAACTCGGCCGCCACGAACCCCATTGCGTTCGCGGGTGCAATCCCCGCAAAGGTATCGCTGAACATACGACCGAACACTGCTGCCGGGTTGGCAAACGAGGTGCTCGCCGTGAACCAATAGGCTGCGCCGATGTAGCAGGCCACCAAGGCGGCGACCTTCTGCGCCGGCGCACGCAGGATCACCAGCACCAAGCCTGATGTCGCGACCAGCTCCGCCAGCCATTGCCCCCAGCCGCTGCGCGTCCTGGTGCTCCACTGGAGCACACGCAAGTCGAACATGGCATTGGCCAACCAGGCGCCGAGCATCGCGCCCGCCAACTGGGCTGCGACATAGACACCCAGGCTCGTCGCAGGCAGCTCCCGGCGCAGCGCCATGACGGCGCTGACCGCCGGATTGAAATGCGCACCACTGAGCGGGCCGAACACTTCGATCAGCACATACAGCGCAAACACGGTGGCCAGGGTGTTGGCAAGGAGCGCGATGGCGACGTTACCTCCTGCCAGGCGCTCGGCCATGATGCCCGAGCCCACCACCGCGCACAGCAATCCGGCCGTGCCCAGCAGCTCGGCCAATGCATTGCGCCAGAGGTTCATGGCTTTCGTTCAGCAGGAACAGGCGCTCGCTGCGTCCACGGCGCAGGCTTCGCCCTGGCAGCAGTTCTCGGTGAGATACCCCAGCAGCGCATTCATGCGCTCGAACGAGGCGCGATAGATGAGTTGGCGGCCTTGGCGCTCCTGGGTTACCAGGCCCGCATTCGTCAGTTCCTTGAGATGAAAAGACAGCGTTGCCGGCGGGAGGCCCGAGCCTTCCGCCATGACGCCGGGCGTCATTCCTCGCGGGCCGACGATGACCAGCGCGCGGAACACGCGCAATCGCGCGCCTTGCGCCAATGCGGCGAGCGAGCGAACAACATCAATTTCTTCCATATTTCCATGATACTGGAAATATGGGTAAATTTGGATCAGAAGGCGTGACGGATACCCAGGTCATACCCCCTGGACGTGTTCGGCACCGCATTGCCGATGCTTCCGGGAACCGCACCCGTGTAGAAGAGCGGCGAGCCGGTCACGGCCAGGGCGGCGCCGTTCTTGTTGCTGAGGTACGAGGCCGTCGCGTAGAGCGCGGTGCGCTTCGACAGGTTGTACACGTAGCCGAGCGCAAACTGATCAGCCTTCGGCTGCGAAGCGAAGAAGGCAGCCGGGAGATTGTTGTACCGGACACCCGCGTACGAAGCGCGGATCAAGCTGGCACCGATTGGCACGGTCACGCCGATCAGGGCGCCATTGGCACCCGGCTTGGTGCGGCCGAAAGGATTGAACGCGTTGACAGCCAGTTGGGTGTCTTGCTTGTTGTTCGAATATTCACTGAACAGCTTGGCCACGCCGAAGTCGTACGAGGCGCCGAGATTCCAGGTGTTGAGCGTGGTTGTCGACCCGACGTAGTAGTTCGAGCCAATCGTGCTTTCACCGTAGGCCAGCGCGACGTCCAGCGGCCCGCTGGCGTAGCCGACGCGAGCACCGACGTAGCGTCCGACGCGCAAGTTGTCGGCCGTGGCGGCCAACGTCGGGTTGGCGACGATGGCAGCAGCGCCGGGAGGCGTCAGGGTGCCCGGGTCGTAAGTGTTCTTCTCGTTGAACGCGTACATGACCTGGCCGTAGAAACCACCGAGGTTCGGCGGCAGGAAGTAGCTCACCGAGTTGCTGGCGCGTATGTAGTTCGGATTCAGCTGGAACCCGCTGTTCGGCACGCCGAAGGCGGTGCCGCCGTTGGCGGTTGCGATCAGGTTGGTGCCGACGCCATTGGTCAGGAAGGGATCGAAGATGTTGTCGTTCCAGAAGGTCGGCGAGTAGTCGCGACCGAGGCGCACTTCGCCGAAGACGCCCGACAGGCTCACCGTCGAGCGACGATTGAAGCTCAGGCCGCCGCCGCTCGCAGCGCCGATGCCAGTATCGGTATTGAAGCCGGCCTCGAGCCAGAAATTGGCAGCCAGACCGCCGCCCAGATCTTCCGTGCCGCGAAAGCCCAGGCGACTCCCGGTGTAGCCCGAACTCGTCACGGCCGACTGGGTCTTGGTGACGCTTGCACCGAACGGCGTCTCCGACTGGTTCCTGTAGCCGCTGACCGCAGCGTCGACGATGCCGAAAACCGTGACGGACGACTGCGCCGAAGCGGCGTCGACGGCTGCCAGGGCGGCCAGTGCAAACAGAGTTCTTTTCATTGGAAACCTCGAAATCCGGCGTGGTGTTCAGACAGCCAGGCCACCCTCGGCATGGCGGCCTTGGCAAGGTGGAGGGCTCACTCAGGGGCGATGCTGAGTCCGAGCTTCTTGATGATTGCCCGGTTGTGGGCCAGGGTCTCGGCCAATGTTTGCCGAAGCTGGTCCAACGAGGCCTCTTGCGGGAAATCCAAGCCTTGCGCGGTCAGCGCTTCGCGGAACTTGGGCGAGTGCACGGCCTTGGTCATTTCGCTTTGGATTCGATCAAGAAGCGGCTTGGGCGTACTGCTCAGGACGAAGACACCGACGCTCGCATGAGGAAGGACAAAATCCGGCAATCCCAATTCACTGAAGCTCGGGACGTTGGGAAGATACTGCGAGCGCGTCGGGGAGGCAACTGCAAGTCCCTTGACCTTGCCGCTCTTGATGAGCGGGACGACGTTGCTCACCACCTCGAAGGTCAGTTGAACCTGGTTTCCCATCAGGTCGACCATGGCAGGCGCCGAACCCTTGTACGGAACGATCAGCATGTCATTGCCGCTTTTTTCCTTGAGCATTTCGCCGAGGAGATTGGAACGTGTGCCGATGCTGAGATTCGCCACGCTGACGGACCGAGGATTGCGCTTGGCGTAGTCCAGCACCTCCTTGACATTGTTGGGCGGAAAGGCCGCGTTGGCCACGAGCACGTGGATCATGCTGCTGGCTTCAGCCACATAGGTAAACGTCTTGAGGACGTCGTAAGACGTCTTCACCGTCAAGGGTATGTCGGACATGATGCTCGACGGCCCCACCATCAAGGTGTAGCCGTCGGGGGGCGCTGCCATCACAGCCCGCTCGGCGATCACGGCCGATCCGCCTGGCTTGTTGTCCACCAGCACGGTCTGGCCCAGGTTCGTTCGCAGTTGCTCGGCGAGCATTCGAGCCACCATGTCGGAAATGCCGCCCGGAGGCGCGGGCACGATGAGCCGGATCGGCTTGTCGGGCCATTGTTGTGCGAGCGCAGGCGAGACCGCTGCGAGCCAGGACAGGGCAATGATTGCGAAGAGTCGCAGTCTCAAGAGATTTGGAACCATGGCAATTCACCTTGAAGTGGGGGACGCTCAAATGACGAAGATGGAGGAGCCGGTGGTCTTTCGAGCCTCCAGGTCCTGGTGCGCCTTCACGGCGTCCTGCAATGCATAGCGCTGATTGATCTCGATGCGGATGCGGCCTGCCGCCACGTGGCCGAACAGCTCATCGACCAGTTCCGCCTTTTCGGTCGGATCGGCGATGTAGTCGGCCAGGCCTGGGCGGGTCAGGTACAGCGACCCCTTGCGCGCCAGGATCTGCGGATCGAAGGGCGGGATCGTGCCGGAGGCGGTGCCGACGCAGACCATCAGGCCGCGTCGCTTGAGGGAGTCCAGCGACGACATGAATGTGGTCTTGCCCACACTGTCGAAGACGACGGACACGCCGACCCCGTCCGTCAGTTCGCGCACGCGCTTGGCCACATCCTCATGGCTGTAGTTGATCGTGTGATCGCAGCCATGGGCGCGGGCCACTTCGGCCTTGGCGTCCGTCGACACCGTCCCGATCACCGTCAGCCCGAGCAACTTGGCCCACTGCGAAACGATCAGGCCCACACCGCCTGCGGCGGCATGCAACAGCACCGCATCGCCCGCCTTGAAGGGGTAGATCCGGCGCACCAGGTACGCGGCGGACAGGCCCCGCATGGTCATGGCCGCCGCGGTCTCGCAACTGATGGCTTCCGGCAGCTTGATCAGCAGTGCGGCGGAAATCAGCCGCTCCGTGCTGTAGGCGCCCAGCGTGTTGACGAAACCCGTATAGGTCACGCGGTCGCCGACCGCGAGATGGGTCACGCCGGCTCCGACGGCCTCGACCACACCAGCGCCCTCGTTGCCGATGCCGCTGGGCAATGGAACCGGGTAGGTGCCACGGCGGAAGTAGGTGTCGGCGAAGTTGAGGCCCACGGCCACGTGGCGAATGCGGACTTCTCCCGCTCCGGGTTCACCCACGTCGACGTCTTCGAGACGAAGTACCTCGGGCTCGCCGGTTTCGTGGAATCTGACGATTCTCGTCATGCTGTCTCCAATCATTTACTTGTTCGACGCGGTTCATCGGTCCACACGGGCCGCCTGAACCAGCTCAATCAGTGCATTCTCTGAACTGACGACTGCATCTTCTGGCTTTGCACTTGTTCCCGCTTTACGTTGCGTGCCTTGCACTTTTCTTTTCATGACAGGACCATCGAAGGTCCCGTCATCTGTTCATCGGGACGAAGAAGTGCAACGGCCGACGCTGAGGCAGCGTCGGCCGGCTTGATGAATGAATGGCGAAACCCAGGTGGCGACAAGCGCCACGACGCTCAGTACGGCACGTCGCCGATGATTGCCGTGCGTTCCATCTTGCGGTGGCAAGGCGGGTAGTCCATCACCGCGTAGTGCTGGGTGGAGCGGTTGTCCCAGAACGCGACGCTGTTCTTCTTCCAGCGGAAGCGGACCTGGTACTCGGGGATGCAGGCCTGGCTGACGAGGTAGTTGAGCAGGTGGCTGGCGCCCGGCGCCTTGTCCTGCCCGAAACGCACGTTGTCGGGCGTATTGAAATTGGTGAAATGCGTCGTGAAGCTGCCGTTCACGAAAAGCACCTTCTCACCGGTCTCGGGATGGGTGCGGACCACGGGGTGTTCGGCGTCCGGGTACTGGGCCTTGAGCGCATGGCGCTTCTCGATCGGCATCACAGCCCCGAAGCTGGCCTCGATGCTGTGGCGTGCGCGCAGCGGCTCGATCTTTGCCTTGATGTCCTCGGGCAACTGCCGATAGGCCTCGACCATGTTGACCCACATCGTGTCGCCACCCACGGGGGGACATTCGACGCAGCGCAGCACACAGCCAAGGGGCGGCCTGTCGCGCCAGGTGGCGTCGGTGTGCCAGGAGTTCTCGTTGCGTTCGGGCGGACTGTCCGGCGTCTTGTAGATCTGGACCAACCCCTGATAGTCGGGATGGCTGCCCACCACCGGGTGATCCTCCAGTTCGCCGAAGCGACGCGCAAAGGCGACGTGCTCGGCCCGCGTGATGTCCTGGTCGCGAAAGAAGATGACACGGTGCTTCAGGAGCAGCGCACGGATCTCCGCCATCAGCGAGTCGTCCTCTGCGGCCGCGCCCAGGTTGACGTTGCCAAGCTCGGCGCCGATCGTGCAAGTGAGCGGCTCGACGTGGATCGAGTTGCCTAGAGACGTCGCGCGGACCACGGCGGGCGCCGTTTCGAATTCTTGAATCATGAAGCTTGTCTCCGTTGGTCGAATGGCCGTTGATGCTTCGGAGTGTGGTTGCGCCGGCAATCTCCCGCTTGACATTGCATGACAGCCACTTATCCTTTGGTGCCAAATCCCACCGAGTGTTTCGATGTCGTCGTCACTGGTCCGTGCTGCGAGCCTCACCAACTACAGCGAGGTCGCCCGTGCCGGGGGGCTGGACCCTGACCGGATGCTTTCCCAAGCAGGGCTCAGTCCGAGCATTCTGCGCGAGCCGGACCTCCTGATCCCGGTCGAGCGCGTCGGATACCTGCTGCAGGCGTCCGTCACGGCGTCGGGCAACGAAGCTTTCGGTCTGTGCATGGCCGAGTCACGCCAGTTGTCGAACCTTGGCGCGGTCGGAATGCTGATCCGCGACCAGGCGACCTTGCGCGACTCGCTCGATGTGCTGATTCGCTACCAGACGGTGCTCAATGGTTCGCTGTCGCTCATGATCGAGGAAGGCGAAGGTCTGGTCGTGATTCGCGAGGAGTTGAAGGCTGGCAATGCGCACCAGTCCACCCGTCAAAGAATTGAAATGGCGCTCGGCGTGATGGTGCGGTTGATGCGCCAGATCCTCGGTGCCGGTTGGCACCCGCGACGCGTTTGCTTTGAACATTCGGCACCGCGCGACCTGAGTGCGCATCTGCGGGTGTTTGGTCGGCACGTCGAGTTCGACTACGACTACAACTGCATCGTCTGCGCGAAGGCTGATCTCGACACGCGCAACCCGTCGGCCGATCCGGCGATGGTGCGCTACGCGCAGCAGTTGCTGGATGCATCGGCCAAGCAGCAGGAGGCCGCCATGCTCAGCGACGTGCGGCGCACGATCCTGCTGCTTCTGCCCAGCGGACGTTGCACCATCGAGCAGGTGGCCGAGCATCTGGGCGTCGTTTGCCGCACGCTTCAGCGCCGGCTGACGGAGCAGGACGAGAACTTCTCATCGATGGTCAACGAGATCCGCAAGGAGCTTGCCAAGCGTCACGTTCTCGAGAGCGATCGGCCGTTGACCGAAGTCGCGATGCTGCTCGGCTTTTCCGCGCCGAGCGCACTTTCGCGCTGGTACCAGGCGCAATTCGGTTGCAGCGCCAAGGAAAGCAGGGCCGCACGCGGCGCCCTCCGCCAACAAGCAGCATCCCCGCCCTCAGTGCGATAGGGACGCCTGGGACCGGCCGGGAGACCGCGCAGCGGACTATCAACAGCGGCTTGCCAGTCTTTCAAGGTTGCACGGTCTAGTCGCCGCCATGTTCGCGGCCTAAAGTCCGTTTCATGAAATCCCTCGCAATGACTGCCATTTCCCTTTCGATGGCTGCTTCGGCAGTCGCGCAGAACGAGCAGAGCGAAAACGCCCTGCAAATCGCACGCAATGGTTCCCAGGCCTCTGGCAAAGGGCCGGCCGACTATTTCACGGGAACAGTCCGGGTCGACCCGCTGTTTCCAAAGCCGAACGGACCGACCCACGCCACCGGCTCCTACGTGACCTTCGAGCCTGGCGCTCGGACGGCCTGGCATACCCATCCTGTGGGCCAGACGCTGGTCGTGACCGCAGGGGCGGGGCGCGTTCAACGCTGGGGCGATCCGGTGCAGGAAATCCGGCCCGGCGACGTGGTCTGGATTCCGCCGGGCCAGAAGCATTGGCATGGCGCATCGCCGACCACCGCCATGACGCACATGGCCATCACCGAGTTGTCGGACGGCAAGGCGGTCGACTGGCTCGAGCAAGTCAGTGACACGCAGTACGGGAGCCAGTCATGAAGCATCGGCAACTCGGAAATAGTGGCCTGGAGGTCTCCGCCCTCGGCCTCGGATGCATGGGCCTGAGCTACGGCTACGGTCCTGCCACCGATACGGCGGACGCCGTCAAGCTCATCCACGCCGCCTTCGATCGCGGGATCACGTTCTTCGACACGGCGGAGGCCTACGGCCCCTTCATCAACGAAGGTGTGGTCGGCGAAGCGCTGCAGCCGATGCGCGACAAGGTCGTGATCGCGACCAAGTTCGGCTTTCGCGACGGCGAGACCGGCAAGGGCCTCGACAGCCGGCCGGAACGCATCCGGCACGTTGCCGACGAAGCGTTGAAGCGGCTTCGGACGGACCGCATCGATCTGTTCTACCAGCACCGCGTCGATCCGCAGGTCGCCATTGAAGAGGTCGCCGGAACCGTGAAGGACCTGATCCGTGAGGGCAAGGTGAAGCACTTCGGTCTCTCGGAAGCCGGCGTCGACAGCATCCGCCGTGCGCACGCCGTGCAGCCTGTCGCTGCGCTCCAAAGCGAGTATTCGTTGTGGTGGCGCGAGCCCGAGAAGGAGATTCTCCCGGTGCTCGAGGAACTGGGCATCGGCTTTGTACCGTTCAGCCCGCTTGGAAAGGGATTCCTCACCGGCGCGATCGACGCGCAGACGTCGTTCAGCGCGAACGACTTTCGCAACACGGTGCCGCGCTTTGCGCCGGAGGCGCGCCAGGCGAACCGTGCGCTGGTCGACGTCCTGGCCGGCATCGCATCGCGCAAGCAGGTCACGCCTGCCCAGCTTGCGCTCGCATGGTTGCTCGCTCAAAAGCCGTGGATCGTGCCTATCCCCGGCACGACCAAGCTTCAGCGCCTCGAAGAAAACACAGGCGCCGCATCGGTTGTCTTGTCGCCGGAAGATCTGACGGAGATCGAGGCGGCAGTGTCGACGGTCCCGGTCCAGGGTGCCCGTTACTCGGCTGACCGGCAGAAGCTTGTCGGCCGATGAGTAATTGATGCGATGATCAAACTAATTTGCAACGTAATGCGAATGCAGAGCGGCCTGGTGAGGATTGAGCATCGCATGCAGGACATAAGCAGCACCGCCAACGGCGGTTGCCAGGTCGGAGTACCGCGCCGTCTTCACCAGCGGGGCCGTCAGGCCGGCCCTTAGAGCGTATCGGGAAAGCACCTCGGTGGCCGCATCGAGCAGCGTGTCACCGCCGAGGGTCACCGTCTCCCCGCCCAGGACGATCACCTGCGGGTTGAAGGTCGTCCAGGCGTTCTGGAGCAGCACACCAAGATAGGTGCCAGCTCGCGCGAAAGCGGCCCGTGTGGCCGGATCGCGGGTGCTCATGCGCGCACGCAGCGCACGCCGGTCAATGGCGTCGTCCTGAAAGCAGCCTGCTGCTGCTGCGACGGCCTTGAGCCCGATGTAAGCCTCTGCGCAACCGAGACGACCGCATGAGCAGGGCTGTCCATCGATCACAAGGGTCGTATGGCCGATTTCGCCTGCCGAACCGCTGGCGCCCGTGAACAGCGCGTGGTTGAGGATGATGCCTGCGCCGACGCCAACGCCGCAGCTGACGTAGACCAGGGGATCGTCGACCGGTCGCTCACAAAACTCGGTCTCGCCGACCGCGGCCAGGTCGGCTTCGTTGTGATAGTAGACCGGGACGTCTGCCAGACCTGCCTGTGCGAGTTCCGCGCCAAGTCGGCGGCCAATCTCGACATGGCGCCAGCCAATGTTCGGCGCAAATTCCAGCATGCCCGAACGCTTGTCGACCGGGCCATGCAGCCCGACGCCGATGCCCAGGAGGCGCGAACCGCCGCGTGCCATCTTCGCGGAGAGGGCGGTGGCCATCTCGACGAGTTGGTGGCACGCCTCGTCCGGATCCTTCGATCGAAGGGCCGCCTGGCTCGCCTCGAGAATTTCCCCATGGATCGATGTCGCCACGACCTGGACTGCGTCGGGTCCAAGATCGACGCCGAGCAAGACCATGTCCTTCCCGGCGAGGCTCAAGGGCGTAGGCCGGCGTCCGACGGTGCCGGTCACGAATGCGTCCGCCTCGGCCAGCCACCCTTCGTCAATGAGTTCCTTGGTGAGCAGGCTGACCGTCGATCGCGTCAAGCCGCTGCGCTCGGACAGGTCGGCGCGCGAGATGCCAGCGTGCTCGCGAAGCAGGCGAAGCAGGGCGATGCGATTGATGCTCTTGACGAGCGCCTGGTCTCCCTTGACCGGCGTTGGCGACGACATCTGCTCTTTCGGCGTGCTCGCGCGCCTTACGGCTGCTGGTCGAATCAATGCTCTCTCGTTTCGATTTTTCAGATGGTTCATGGCGATCCTTGGCCGTCATCGGCTAGGCGGAAACAGATGGAAGCGTAACGCCAACCAGGAAATCTAGCACTGTCAGCGTATTCCCTAGTGACCTCGCCTCTGTCCGATGGCACATTTGTTTGGCCATCAAACAAATAGGAGACACTATGAGAAACATCAAGTTGGTTTCTTCTGCGGTGCTTGCCGCGGGGATGTGGTTGTCCTCTGCCGGTGTCTTTGCCGCCGACACGACCGTTCGTCTGATCCACGTGGACCAGAACCCCGACGTCGGCGCCTTCTACAACGACGTTGCGCGCCGTTTTGAATCTACGCACCCCGGTGTCAAGGTCGAGATCCAGTACCTCGAGAACGAGTCATACAAGAAGAAGCTGACAACGCTCCTGCAATCGCCCGATCGGCCCAACATCCTGTACAGCTGGGGTGGGGGAACGATGAGAGATCAGATCAAGGCCGGCGTCGTCGAGGACATATCGGCGCCCATGGACGCAAAGTGGCGCGAGAGCTTCATGCCAGCCGCCATGCAGGCCTATACCGTCAACGGCAAGGTCTACGGTGTGCCGCTTCAGCTGGGCCAGGTTGGGTTTTTCTACAACAAGGACCTCTTTGCAAAGGCCGGTGTAGACGCAGGGTCGATCAAGACCTGGGACGACCTGCTCGGCGCAGTGAAGAGGATCAAGGACTCGGGAACCACGCCGATCATCGTCGGCGGCGGGGACAAGTGGCCGCTGCATTTCTATTGGTCGCATCTCGCCCTGCGACTCGGAGGCAAGGGCGCGTTCGACGCTGCCATGCAAGGCGAGGGCAAGGGCTTTGCGAGCGATACCTTCGTGCAGGCGGGCACGTTGTTCCAGCAACTCACGGATCTGAAGCCCTTTCAGCCGGGCTACCTCGGCAGCACTTTTCCGCAGTCGTCCGGTCAGTTCGGCGACGGCAAGGGTGCCATGGTCCTGATGCTGAACGCGATGCTCGGCTCGATGAAGGCGAACTCTGCAAACAAGCTCGGCATTCCCGAGGACAAGCTGGGATGGTTTCCGTTCCCGGTCGTTGCGGGAGGCAAGGGCGACCCGAGCGACACGTTGGGTGGAATGAACGGCTGGCTTGTCACCAAGGGCTCTCCGAAGGAGGCCGTCGAATTCCTGCGCTTCTTCTCGGAGGCAAAGAATCAGCGGGTGCCGGCTGAACGCGGCTCCTACATCCCCGTGGTGACTGGAACGCAGGATGCCATCGCCAACCCCATTCTTCGCCAATTGGCAGACAACGTCGCGAAGTCCCATTACCACCAGATCTATTACGACCAGATGCTTGGCCCGTCGGTCGGTGCGGTCGTCAATGACGTGTCGGTCGACCTCGCCACGGGGAAGATGAAGCCGGCAGATGCAGCGGCTGCCGTGCAAGCCGCCTGGCAGCGCGCCAACAGCACCAACTGATCGATCCACACGACCGCGACTCAGGCGCCGGCACTCGATACGCGTAGACAGGGAAGGAGCAATCGTGACGACGATCGATCACAGTGCAGGTGCCGTGGCGGCCGCCCCGACAGGCTGGTCGCGGGCCTGGCGCCGCAAGCCATCCAAACGAGTCGGCGGCACAACGACGGTGGTGCTGTTCTTTCTGCCGCCGGCGATCTTGTTGTTCACCTTGTTCGTCGCCTTCCCGATGGGGGCTGCCGGCTGGTACAGCTTCTTCAGTTGGAACGGCTACGGTGTCCCCACGAATTTCGTCGGCTTGCGGAATTTCGTGGACCTCTTCAAGAACCCTGCGTTCCACACGGCCCTCGGCAACAACCTGCTGATCATCGTGGGGTCCTTGGCCGTGCAGTTGCCATTGGCGCTGGCGATGGCGGTATTGCTCGCCGATCGGGTGCGCGGCACGACCACGTTCAGGTTGATCTTCTTCCTGCCGTACATCCTGGCGGAGATCGCGGCCGGCCTGATCTGGCGCTTTGTCTACGACGGCGACTACGGCTTGCTGGCCAAGATCTGGGAGTCGTTCGGAGCGACGGCGCCTTACGTGCTGTCCGAGCCCGACCTCGCCATGTACGCCATCATGGTTGTCGTGATCTGGAAGTACTTCGGCTTCCACATGATCCTCTACATCGCCGGATTGCAGCAGATCGATCGCAGCCTTTACGAGGCCGCACGCATCGACGGCGCGTCACGCTGGCAAATCTTCAGCCGAATCACGGTTCCGTTGCTTGGTTCGACGATCAGGCTGTCGGTGTTCTTCGCGATCCTCGGGTCGATCCAGTTGTTCGATCTCATCATGCCGCTGACGAAGGGTGGCCCGTCCGACAGCACGCAGACCATGGTGACCTTCCTCTACAACTACGGTGTCACGCGCATGGAGATCGGATTCGGCAGTGCCGTCGGCGTTGTCCTGTTCCTGATCTGCGTGGTCTTCGCCTTTGGCTACAAGCGGGTTCTGATGCGCCATGACTAGTCACGATTCATCCGCGCCGAAGTCTGCGTCCATGTCGCCGGTCGTTCGCTACGCAGCGCTGTTCCTCGTCGCCGGCCTGGTGCTGATCCCACTGATCGCCACCGTCCTGGGCGGATTCAAGACCCTCGGCGACCTGCGCGTCAATCCCTTCGGGTTTCCGGCGCAATGGGAGTGGCGAAACTACTGGGACATCCTGGGCGGGAGTCGCTACTGGCAACTGATGGGTAACTCCGCGGTGATCGCGGTGCTGACAGTCATCTTGACGGTCATGGTCTCGGCGATGGCGGCCTTCGTGTTCGTGCACATCCAGTTCTTCGGCTCGACCTTCCTCGTCAACTACCTCCTTCTCGGATTGATGTTCCCCGCGGCGACCGCGATCCTGCCGCTGTTCATCCAGATCCGGGACCTGGGCCTGCTCGACAACTACTGGGGCGTCGTCTTGCCCCAGGTTGCTTTCGGACTGGCGTCCAGCATCCTGCTGTTCCGCAACTACTTCAAGCAACTGCCGGCGGAATTGTTCGAGGCGGCATTGATTGACGGGTGCGGCTACTTCAGGTTTTTCTGGCACATCGTGCTGCCCCTGTCGAGGCCCATCCTCGCGACGGTGTCGGTGATCGTCTTCGTGCACAGCTGGAACTCCTACCTGCTGCCCTTGGTGGTCTTCAACCGCGAGACGCTCTATACGTGGCCTCTCGGAATCATGGCGTACCAGGGCGAGTACTCGACCGACTGGAACCTTGTGCTGGCATTCATCACGCTCACGATTCTTCCCGCCGTGATCATGTTCTTTGCCGCGCAAAAGCACATCGTGGCCGGCCTGACGTCCGGCTCTGTCAAAGGATAAGGATCAATCATGTCTTCGGTCAGTATCAGAAAAGTCCAGAAGGACTATGGCCCGGTGTCCGTCATCCGCGGCGTCGATGTCGAAATCGATGACGGCGAGTTCGTGATCCTCGTCGGCCCCTCGGGCTGCGGAAAGTCGACGTTGCTGCGGATGATTGCCGGGCTCGAGGATATTTCGGGTGGCGAGATCCGCATCGGCGAGAAGGTGGTCAACGATGTCGCACCGAAGGAACGCGACATCGCGATGGTGTTCCAGAGCTACGCGCTCTATCCGCACATGACGGTCGAGCAGAACATGGCCTTCTCGCTCAAGATGGGCGGCGCGAAGAAGAGCGAGATTGAACCGAAGGTGGCGCGTGCGGCGAAGATCCTCAGTCTGGAGCCGTTGCTGGGTCGCCTGCCGAAGGAACTCTCCGGTGGCCAGCGTCAGCGCGTCGCAATGGGCCGGGCGATTGTTCGCGACCCCAAGGTGTTTCTGTTCGACGAGCCGCTGTCCAACCTCGACGCCAAGCTGCGGGTGCAAATGCGCACCGAGATCAAGGCGCTGCACCAGCGCCTGGGAACCACCATCGTCTACGTGACCCACGACCAGGTCGAGGCGATGACCATGGCCGACAAGATCGTGGTCTTGCACGACGGTGTCGTGGAGCAGGTGGGCGCCCCACTGGACTTGTACGACCGTCCGAGCAACTTGTTCGTTGCCGGCTTCATCGGCAGTCCTGCGATGAACCTCATCAAGGGCAAGGTGGAGCGAGAGGGCTTTGTGGTCGATGGGTCCGGCGGCCTGACCTTGCCTTTCTCGAATGCACCGACAGCGACGCCGGGACTGCCGGCGGTCTACGGCATCCGGCCCGAGCACTTTGCGCTCGACAGCGCAGGTTTCCCGATCACTGTGGAGGTGGTCGAGCCGACCGGCTCCGAGACCCAGGTGATGGCACAGCTTGGTGGACAGGCGATCACCGCGGTCTTCCGCGAGCGCATCACCGCGGGCCCCGGCGAAGTCATCCGGATCGCCGCACAGAGCGAACACGCGCATCTGTTCGACGCGGCGACCGAGCAACGAATCAATTGATGCAACAGGAGCAGGGCAATGGATTTTCTAAGCGTAAAGGCCAACCAGATCGTCGACGCGCGAGGCAAGAGCGTGCGGCTCAGGGGTACTTGTGTCGGCGGCTGGATGAACATGGAGGACTTCATCAATGGGTTCTCCGGCGCGGAGCACACGCTACGCGTCGAGATGGCCGAGGTTCTGGGGAAATCGAAGGCCGAATTCTTCTTCGAGCGATTTCACGACCACTTCTTCAATGAGGCGGACATCGAATACCTCAAGAGCCTTGGCACCACGGTTGTCAGGCTCCCCCTGAACTACAGGCATTTCGAAGACGACCATCAATCCTTCGCCTACAAGGAGGCTGGCTTCCAGCGACTGACGCAGGTGCTCCGGTGGTGCGAGAAGCACGGCCTCTACGCCATCCTCGACCTTCACGCTGTTCAGGGTTGGCAGAACGTGCATTGGCATTCGGACAACGCCAACAGGCACAGCCTGTTCTGGCACAACCCGCACTACCAGGACAGGTTCATTGCCCTGTGGAAGGAGATCGCCAGGCGATACAAGGATGAAGCCGTCGTCGCGGGATTCAACCTGATGAACGAGCCTTGCGTGAACAACCAGTTTGGCGACGTGCCCTGGAATGTCCAGAAGAACTATCGTCCGGACTGGGATCTGATGAACGTCGTCTATCGACGGGCCGTTGCCGCAGTGAGGGAGATCGATCCCAAGCACATCATTTTTCTGGAAGGCGATCGATATTCCTACCTGTTCGCTGGGCTGGAAGCGCCGTTCGCGGAGAACCTTGTCTACAGCAGCCACAACTACACCATCGCGGGCTTCGGTCCAGGTCAGTATCCCGGAACGATCAACGCGGGACCCCTTCGAAGCGATGGCCCGGAGCACTGGGACCTGGCGAAGCAAGAGGCCGTGTTCCAGAGTCACGAAGGGACCGTGTTCACGAAGAAGCACGGCGTCCCCTTGTGGGTCGGAGAGTTCGGGTCGGTCTACAACGGAGGGCCGGAGGGCGTGCCGGACCGCCTTCGTGCCATGGACGACCAGATCGGCATCTTCGAGCGCCATGGCGCGCATTGGACCACCTGGACCTACAAGGACGTCGGCGTCATGGGCCTGGTCACTCTCGACCCCGAGTCGGAGTACAGGCAGCGGGTCGGGGACTTCATCAGGAAGAAGGAGCAGTTGGGCGCTGACGACTGGATGGCGTGGATGCCTCCGACGCCCGTCAAGCAGGAAACCGCAAGGTTGGCGGAGCAGATCTACGAGGTCATCGGCGACGACAGCATCACGAAGAACTACAACCGTACGTGCTTCAGTTCGGCGGTGCTTTGCTTCTACACGAGCGCCCTGATGCAGCGGACCTACGCCAGTCTGTTCAAGGACTTGTCGGAGTCGCAGATTGATCAGGTCCTCTCTTCGTTCTCGCTGAAACAGTGCAAGGTGAACGATGAACTCGCCGGCATCGTGAGGAAGTATTCGTCCTTCCCGACGTCTTCAGCCCACTGACAGATTCACTGAAAGTTCATTCATGGACAAGGTAGGTATTGGCTTCATCGGCTGCGGGAACATCAGCGAGGCTTACTTGAAAGCCGCAACGAAGTTTCCGATCCTCGATATCCGAGGCGTTGCCGACATGAAGCCAGAGGCAGCGCAGGCGCGTGCTTCACAGTTCGGGCTCAAGGCTTTCTCGGTCGATGAACTGTTGCGCGACCCCGCGATCGAGATCATTGTCAACCTGACGATTCCAGCGGCGCACGTCGAGGTCGGCCTGATGGCGCTGGCCGCTGGGAAGCATGTCCATTCCGAGAAGCCGTTGGCTCTCACGACATCCCACGCACGAACGCTGCTCGAAGCTGCCGACAAGCGGGGCCTTCGCGTGGGTTGTGCGCCTGACACCTTTCTGGGCGGGGCGCATCAGACCTGTCGCAAGCTTGTCGACGAAGGGGCGATCGGCCAGCCCGTGGCTGGCACGGCGACTTTCATGTGTCCCGGTCACGAGCGTTGGCATCCGAATCCCGCCTTCTACTACGCCGCGGGTGGCGGTCCGATGCTCGACATGGGGCCGTACTACATCACGGCGTTGGTCAACCTCATCGGGCCTGTCGCGCGCGTCTCCGGGTCGACCTCGCGTGTGCGCAGCGAGCGCCTCATCACCAGCGAGCCGCTCAAGGGCACCAGGATCGACGTTGAAGTGGCCACCCATGTCGCCGGCACCATGGAATTTGCGTCAGGCGCCATCGTTTCGATCGCCACCAGCTTCGACGTGCCGAAGCACCGCCATGTACCCATCGAGCTTTACGGCACCGAGGCCAGCATGATCGTGCCGGATCCGAACTACTTCGGCGGCACGATCCAGCTCGCCCAAGCCGGACAGGAGTGGGCTGACCAACCCATCGGACATGCCTACGGAGACGGGAACTATCGAAGCATCGGAGTGGCCGACATGGCGCATGCCATTCGAACCAACCGTCCGCACCGTGCGTCAGGCCAACTGGCCCTGCATGTCCTCGAAGTGATGGAGGCGTTCGAGACTTCGTCCCGGCTCGGCCGCCACGTGAGCATCGAGACCCGGCCCGAGCGGCCGCAAATCTTGCCGACCGCATTCTCGGCCGGCGCCCTGGGCTGAACGCCTCAGTGAATTGAAAAGGTAAATCAAATGCGTGAAGCCATGATCGTGTGGGGCGGCTGGAGTGGGCACGAGCCCGAGCAGGGCGCGAAGATCGTCTCGGACATGCTGGCGGCGCACGGTTTCAGGGTCCGTGTCGAAACGTCGACGAAGGCCTTTGCGGACCCTGCCATCGCAGACCTGAGCTTGATCGTTCCGATCATCACGATGGCCAAGGTCGAAAAGGACGAACTCGCCAACCTGACCGGTGCAGTGCGCGAAGGCGTCGGCCTCGCGGGCTTTCATGGCGGGATGTGCGACGCCTTTCGCGAGGCGGTCGACTACCAGTTCATGACAGGGGGTCAATGGGTCGCCCATCCCGGAAACGTCATCGACTTCCGCGTCAACATCACCAAGCCGGACGATCCGGTGATGAAGGGTATCGGCGACTTTGACTACCACTCGGAGCAGTACTACATGCACGTCGACCCCTCGAACGAGGTGCTGGCGACGACGACGTTCACCGGCGAACACGCGCCATGGATCGATGGCGTGGTGATGCCGGTGGCATGGAAACGCCGACACGGAGAAGGGCGGGTGTTCTATAGCGCGCTCGGCCATGTCGCCAAGGAGTTCGAGGTGCCGCAGATGCGCACGATCTTCGAGCGCGGCATGCTCTGGGCGGCGCGCTGACACCACGGGTTCCTGTCGCTGATTCCGAGTTTTCGAATGCCATCAACTTTCACTTCCTCATTTCTTCCCGCTGACGTTTCTCGCGCCTTGTTGGTCGGCCGCGTCTGGCGTGAAGCCAACGTCAACGGCCCTTGCGTCGTCGTGGTTCGCGCCGGCCAGGTCTTTGACATCACCAGCTCGGCGCCCACGGTGTCGGATCTGCTGGAGCGAGAAGACCTTCTGGATTTCGCCCGCACCTGTCCGGGTGAACCCCTGGGCGATGCCGCCAGTTGGTTGGACCCCGGCGCCGAGAGAGTCCTGGCCCCATGTGACCTGCAGGCCATCAAGGCATGTGGCGTCACCTTCGCCGTGAGCCTGCTGGAGCGCGTCATCGAGGAGCAGGCCGACGGCGATGCCGCGAGAGCCGCGCAGATTCGTGACGACATTCAGCGCACCATCGGATCGGACTTGTCGGCCATTCGACCAGGCTCGCCAGAAGCGGAAACACTCAAGCGTGAACTCATGCGCCAGGGCACTTGGTCGCAGTACATGGAGGTCGGAATCGGCCCGGATGCCGAAGTGTTCTCGAAGGCGCAACCCATGTCGGCGGTCGGGTTCGGCGAAGACGTCGGATTGCACCCGAGTTCGTCGTGGAACAACCCTGAGCCCGAGATCGTGCTGGCGGTCAACAGCCACGCGCAAATCGTCGGCGCGACGCTGGGCAACGATGTCAATCTTCGGGACATCGAAGGCCGCAGTGCCCTGCTGCTGGGCAAGGCCAAGGACAACAACGGCTCCTGCGCCATCGGACCGTTCCTGCGTCTCTTCGACGAGAACTTCACGCTGGACACGATCCGCGCGGCCACCGTGAGCCTGACCATCGAAGGGCAGGACGACGGCTTCAAGCTGGAAGGATCCAGCCGCATGGCCGAGATCAGCCGCGACCCCGCTGATCTGGTGCGGCAGACATGCGGTGGTCACCACCAGTATCCGGACGGCTTCTTCCTGTTCCTCGGCACGATGTTCTCCCCCATCCAGGACCGAGGCGCCAAGGGCAAGGGCTTCACCCACCGCCTCGGGGACCGCGTGACGATCTCCACGCCGTCGCTGGGCGCGTTGATCAATCACGTGCAACGCTCCGACGCCATCGCGCCCTGGACCTTCGGGGTCCGGGCGCTTTACCGGAATCTGTCCTCCCGCGGCATTGCCGTTTCCTGAGGCACGACCCGAATCAACAAAAAGGACTCATCAATGTCTGCCATCTATCCGAGCCTCGCCGGCAAGCGAGTCGTCATCACCGGCGGGGGTTCCGGCATCGGTGCGGCCATGGTCGAGGCCTTCGCTCGGCAAGGTGCCCAAGTGTTCTTTCTGGACATTGCCGACTCGGAAGGCCGTGCGCTTCAATCGAGACTCGGCGACGCCGCGCATCCGCCTGTCTTTCACCGATGTGATCTGACCGACATCCAGGCCGTCCAGGCGACCTTCGCGGCGATCGAGGCCTCGGGGGGACCCATCAACGTCCTCATCAACAATGCGGCGAATGACGACCGGCACGAAATCGACGGCGTCACGACGGACTACTGGGACCAGCGGATCGCCGTCAACTTGCGGCACCAGTTCTTCTGCGCGCAGGCTGTCTCGAGCGGAATGCGTGCAGCGGGCGGCGGCGTGATCCTGAACCTCGGCTCGATCTCGTGGCACCTCGCGCTGGCCAGTCTGTCGATCTACATGACCGCCAAGGCGGGCATCGAGGGACTGACCAAGGGGTTGGCACGCGATCTGGGCAGCTTCAACATCCGCGTCAACTGCATTGTTCCGGGTGCAGTGCGCACGCCCCGTCAGATGAAGCTTTGGCAATCGCCGGAAAGTGAGGCGAAGGTCGTGGCGGCGCAGTGTCTGCAGCAAAGAGTCGACCCTAGGCACGTTGCGGCGATGGCGCTCTTTCTTGCGTCGGACGATGCGGCCCGATGCTCCGGCCGCGAGTACTACGTGGACGCAGGCTGGCACGGCGCATGACAGAAGGTACCCGCCCCACTCGCCGGTTTCGATCGCAAGACTGGTTCGCCAATCCCGATCACATCGACATGACGGCGCTCTATCTCGAGCGCTTCATGAACTACGGCGTCACGCCGGCAGAACTGCGCTCCGGCAGGCCCATTGTCGGAATCGCGCAATCCGGAAGCGATCTGAATCCGTGCAACCGCGTTCATCTGGAACTGGCAAGGCGCGTGCGTGACGGCATCCGCGACGCCGGAGGCATTCCGATGGAATTTCCCGTCCATCCGACCTTCGAGAATTGCAGGCGGCCGACGGCGGCCATCGACCGCAACCTGGCCTACATGGCGTTGGTCGAGATCCTGCACGGCTACCCGATCGATGCCGTCGTGCTGACGACGGGTTGCGACAAGTCGACGCCGTCGCAGGTCATGGCCGCGGCAACCGTGGACATTCCCACGATCGTGCTGTCCGGCGGCCCGATGCTGGACGGCTGGTTCGAAGGAGAACTCGTGGGCTCCGGGGCGGCGATCTGGAAGAGTCGAAGACTGCTGGCCGCCGGCCAGATCGACGAGGCCAAGTTCATGGACATCGCCACAGCGTCGGCGCCTTCGGTGGGGCACTGCAACACCATGGGAACCGCCTCGACCATGAATGCGCTGGCGGAGGCGCTTGGCCTGTCATTGACGGGCTGCGCCGCGATTCCCGCGCCGTACCGGGAACGAGGGCAAATCGCCTATGAAACCGGGCGCCGCATTGTCGAGCTGGCTTTCGAGGACAAGCGGCCCTCGTCGATCCTCACGCGGGATGCATTTCTCGATGCGATCGTTGTCAACTCCGCGATCGGCGGCTCCACCAACGCGCAGCCGCATCTCATGGCCATGGCGCGTCATGCGGGCGTGGAACTGCGTCCGAGTGACTGGACCGAGTTCGGCTTCGATGTGCCGCTGCTGTTGAACATGCAACCGGCGGGCAAGTACCTGGGCGAGGCCTTTCATCGCGCGGGAGGCGTCCCGGCCGTGATGTGGGAACTCCAGCAGGCGGGCATGTTGCGCGGCGCGCGTCCGACTGTCACAGGCAAGACGATGGAACAGAATCTCGAAGGTCGACAGAGCGCGAATCGGGAGGTGATTCGCGAGTTCGCGCGTCCTCTCAAGAATCAGGCAGGCTTTCTCGTGCTCGGCGGCAATCTGTTCGACTTTGCGATCATGAAGACCAGCGTGATTTCCGAAGAGTTTCGCGCACGCTACCTGAGCCGTCCGGGCGCGGAGGGAAAGTTCGAATGCCGGGCCATCGTGTTCGAGGACTCGGACGACTATCACACACGAATCAATGACCCTGCGCTCGCCGTCGATGAGAACTGCATCCTCGTGATACGCGGTGCAGGGCCCGTCGGCTGGCCTGGGTCGGCTGAAGTCGTGAACATGCAGCCGCCGGATGCGCTGCTCAAGCGCGGAATCACCAGCCTTCCCACGTTGGGAGACGGGAGGCAGTCGGGGACTTCGGACAGTCCGTCGATTCTCAACGCTTCGCCCGAGAGTGCCGTCGGCGGCGGGCTGGCGTACTTGCGCACGGGAGATGTCGTCCGCATCGACCTCTCCGCCGGACAATGCAACATGCTGGTGTCCGCCGAGGAGATCGCGCGCCGCAAGGGCGAAGGGATACCGTCGATCCGGTCGAGCCAGACGCCATGGCAGGAGATCTATCGCGCGACAGTCGGGCAGCTCGACTCGGGCGCCTGCATGGAGTTGGCGGTCAAGTATCGCGGTGTGGCCGACACTCAGCCCCGTCACAATCATTGATGCTGACGAGGTGCTGCCTTTGTTCAGTACTGCAGCTTCGGATACCAATCCGTGCCACGCCCGCCCGGCGTCAAGTCCAGGATCAACCAGAGCGGAGCGATGTCGGGTGCGCCGCGCGGATCCTGGCCGGGGTCGGCCATCTCGCCCGTCATCTCACCTGCCCAGAACAGCCGGACCTTGTCGCCGTCACGCTTGAACACGATCAGCGCCGGGTATTCGCTTCCATCCGGCTGCAGGACGCCAATGTCCTTCGCATAGTCGTCGCCCACGGTCTGCACAAAGTTCAGGTCACGCCAGCCGCGCTCTTGCGCGAAGGCGTACTGCCGCTCGACCGGTGAACGCCCGAGCACCTTCAGTGCCACGCGCTGCTTGATGTCGGCCGCATTGCCGTTCAGCGGGCCGAGCAAGTTGGTGCACATCGGACACGGGCGCTCGCGCTGCGGTCCGAACATCCAGAAGTAAGTGACGAGCGTGTCCTTGTCGCCGAAGAGATCGATCAGCCCCACCTCAAAGGCCTGTTCGTCCTTGAAGCGGTAGTTCTTCTCGATCACGGGCCCAGGCGGCAGCGCCTGGCGTTGCTCGACCATGCGTGTCATGTGGCGACGAAACTCGATCTCTTCCGCCAACAGCGCCTGCCGCGCGGCGTCGTATTCGGCTGACGAACCTGGGAACGGCCTCTTCGCCTTCTTCGCCAGCTCTGTGGCGGGGGTGAGTCCTTCTTTCATGCCTTTGCTCCTTTTTTGCTCAGCTCGCCAGCGAAGGCATCCGCCCAAGCAGCTTGTCGAGCGTGACCGGGTAGTCGCGCACGCGCACACCGGTCGCGTTGTAGATCGCATTGGCAACCGCAGCGCCCACGCCGCAGATGCCGAGTTCGCCCACGCCCTTGGCTTTCATCGGCGAGGAGACAGGGTCCGTCTCGTCCAGAAAGATCACTTCCTGGTGCGGAATGTCCGCATGCACCGGCACCTCATAGCCGGCCAGGTCGTGGTTGACGAAGTAGCCCTGCCGCTTGTCCACTGCCAGCTCTTCCATGAGCGCGCCGCCCACGCCCATGGTCATGGCGCCGATCACCTGGCTTCGCGCCGTCTTGGGGTTGAGGATGCGGCCCGATGCGCACACGGCCAGCATCCGCCGCACGCGGACTTCCGCGGTGTAGGCGTCCACGGTCACTTCGACGAAGTGCGCGCCGAAGGTGGATTGCTGGTAGCGCTTGTTCAGCTCGGCGAATTCGATCGAATCCTCCGCCACGATGCCGCTCTCACCGGCCACCTCCGCGAGCGGCACGCTGCGCCCGCCCGCTTGCACCATGCCGTCCGCAAAAGTGGCGCTCGCCGCGTCGAGGCCCGCGCGCTGAGCCATGGCTTCGCGCAGCTTGACGCAGGCAGCATACACGCCGGCGGTGGAGCAGTTGGCACCCCATTGCCCGCCGGAGCCCGACGACACCGGAAAGGAGGAGTCGCCGAGACGCACGACCACCCGGTCGAGCGACACGCCCATCATCTCCGCCGCGGTCTGCGCAATGATCGTGTAGCTGCCCGTGCCGATGTCGGTCATGTCGGTGTCCACGGTCACGATGCCGCGTCCATCGACGCGCACTCGCGCGCCCGACTTCGTGACCTGGTTGTTGCGAAAGGCCGCCGCCATCCCGACGCCGATCCACCAGCGGCCTTCGCGCCTCTGCGCCGGCCTCACGCTACGCTGTGCCCAGCCGAACCGCTGCGCGCCGGTGCGCATGCACTCGATCAAATGTCGTTGCGAAAACCGCCGGTCCGCGTTGGCAGGATCGACCTGTGTGTCGTTCAGCGCACGGAAGTCCACCGGGTCCATGTTGAGCCGCTCGGCCATCTCGTCGATTGCGATCTCCAGCGCCATCAGCCCCGGCGCTTCGCCCGGCGCGCGCATCGCATTGCCTTCGGGCAGATCGAGCAACGCGAGCCGGGTCCCGGTCAGGCGGTTCTCGCCCGCATAGAGCAACTGGGTCTGTTGCACCGCGTTCTCGGGCTTGCCGCCGGTCAGGTTGCCGGACCAGCTCTCGTGGCCAATGGCCGTGAACTTGCCTTCCCGTGTGGCGCCGAGCCGGATGCGCTGGATCGTCGCCGGGCGATGGGTGGTGTTGTTCGCCATGAGCGGCCGTTGCAAGGCAACCTTCACGGGGCGGTGGGCGGCGCGCGCGCCGAGGGCGGCCAGCACCGTGTCGGCACGCAGGAACAGCTTCGAGCCGAACCCGCCGCCGATGTACGGCGACATGAGGTGGATGTTTTCCCTGGGGATGCCTAGCGTCGTCGCCAAGTCGGCCGTGGTCCACGCGATCATCTGGTTCGATGTCCAGATGGTGAGCCTGTCTCCGCTCCATGACGCGGTCGTCGCGTGCGGCTCCATCATGGCGTGCGATTGGTCGGGCGTGGAGTAGGTCTCGTCCAATTGCACTTCGGCCTTGGCGAATGCGCCTGCGAAGTCGCCGACAGTGCTGTTGCGATCCGCAGTCCGGCGGTCGGTCGATACCTTCGCCGCGGCGAGATCGAAAGCGCCGTCGCCGCGGTCGTATTCGACGCGCAGCAATTGCGCGGCCGCGCGCGCTTGCTCGAAGGTCTCGGCGACCACGAGCGCAATGGCCTGGTGGTAGTGCTCGACGGTCGGGCCGCCGAGCAGTTTGGCGGTGTTGAAGTTGCCCTTGCCCAGCTTGCCGGCGTTCTCGGCCGTGATGATGGCGATCACGCCGGGCGCCGCCTTGGCACGGCTCTGGTCGATCGACGTGATGCGGCCCTTCGAGATGCCGGCGCCGAGGATGTAGCCGTACGCCGCGTTCGGCGCAACGTCATGGCGCTCGTAGGCGTAGGGCGCGGTGCCCGTGGTCTTCAGGGGTCCGTCGATACGGTCCGTGGGCCGGCCGACCACCTTCAGCTGGTCGATCGGATTCGTGGTGGCGGGTGTGTCGAATCTCATCGCTCAGCTCCTCGCATCGATCGGCACCGCTTCGAGCGTGCGCTCGACCAGCGTCACCTTGAACGCGTTCTGTTCAGTGGGTTTGGCGTCGGCAAGCAGCACGGTCGTGGTCGCCTTGGCGCCGCGGGGCAGCTCGCGCTCGGCCGCTTCGACGCGCCAGGGCTTGTGGGCGACCCCGCCCAGCGCCACGCGGCCGGTGCCGTCCCGGTGCACGATGGCGGCGACCGACACCAGCGCAAACGCATACGACGCCCGGTCGCGCACCTTGTGATAAATGTGCCGGCCGCCCACGGGGCTCGGCAGCTTGACCGCCGTGATCAACTCGCCCGGCAGAAGGGCGGTCTCGACATGCGGCGTCGCACCAGGGAGCTTGTGGAAGTCCGCGATCGGAATGACCCGGCGCGAACCGTTCGGGCGCATCGTCTCTACGCTTGCATCGAGCGCGCGCATGGCGACGGCCATGTCGCTGGGATGCGTCGCAATGCATGCGTCGCTGGCACCGACCACTGCATGCTGTCGGCTGAATCCGTCGATCGCCGCGCAGCCGCTGCCGGGCTGGCGCTTGTTGCAGGCCTGGTTGGTGTCGTAGAAGTAGGGGCAGCGTGTTCTCTGCAGCAGATTGCCGGCGGTCGTCGCCTTGTTGCGCAACTGACCGGACGCGCCCGCGAGCAATGCGCGCGACAGCAGGCCGTAGTCGCGCCTCACGCGGGCGTCGGCGGCAAGGTCCGTGTTGCGCACCAGCGCACCGATGCGCAGTCCGCCGTCGGGTGTGCTCTCGATCTTGTCGAAGCCGAGGCCATTCACGTCGATCAGATGGCCGGGTGTCTCGATCTCCAGCTTCATGAGATCCAGCAGGTTGGTGCCGCCGGCGATGAAGCGTGCGTCGGGCGTGCGCGCGGCGGCTGCGACGGCCTGCGCGGGCGATGTCGCGCGTTCGAAGGTGAAGGCCTTCATGTCTTCACCTCCGCTACTTCGGAGATCGCTTCGACGATGTTGCTGTAGGCGCCGCAGCGGCAGATGTTGCCGCTCATGCGTTCGCGGAGTTCGGCGGGCGTGAGCCGGGGTGTGCCCGTCAGATCGGCGGTGACATGGCTCGGCACGCCGTGGGCGACCTCGTCGAGCATGCCGACTGCCGAGCAGATCTGTCCCGGCGTGCAGTAGCCGCACTGGAAGCCGTCATGCTTCACGAACGCTGCCTGCAGCGGGTGGAGGTTGCCGGGCGTTCCAAGACCTTCGATCGTGGTCACCTTGGCCCCTTCATGCATGACCGCGAGCGTCAGGCACGAATTGATCCGCCGGCCGTCGACGATCACCGTGCACGCGCCGCATTGCCCGTGGTCGCAACCCTTCTTGGTGCCGGTAAGGTGCAGATGCTCGCGCAACGCATCGAGCAATGTCGTGCGAGTGTCGAGCACGAGGCGGTGGGTCTTGCCGTTGACGCTCAGCGTCACGGTCGAGGGCCCCGGCCCTTTCGAGGCGTGGGTCGGCGTGGCGGCCGACGCGGCGGCCATTGCCGGCACCGATGCGGATGCCGCACCTGCCTTCAACAGGCCGCGTCGGGAAATCGTGAATTCATCGGGCGTTGTCATGTTGCGTTCCGCTCCTTGATCGCTTCATTGCAGGGAATAGCCGGCTCGAAGAGCCCATCTTCCACAGAACTTTATGGCTGCGTGTTAGCGCCGAATAGACCCTTCAGGCTTGAAGGACTGTCAAGCTGCTGTTGATAATCGATGGAGAAAAGGGGGCCCCCATGCCGATCAACGAACTGCGTTCCATCGCGACGTTTGCCAAGACTGCCGAACTGGGCAGCCTGCGGCAGGCTGCAGCCGCACAGGGCATGACGCCGCAGGCGGCGAGCCAGGCGTTGGCACAACTGGAGCAGCACCTCGGCGTGCGGCTGTTTCACCGCACGACGCGCAGCCTGTCGCTCACCGATGAAGGGCGACAGTTTCTCGAAGCCGCGCAACCTTCGCTCTTCGGGCTGCAACGTGCGCTCCACATGGCGCGCCAGGCCAAGGACGAGATCGCGGGGCCGCTGCGCATCGTCGGACCGCGTTCGACCTTTGCGCCGGTGCTGTGGCCCGTGCTCGACGAGTTCTGCCGCATGCATCCGGAAGTGCAGCCTGACGTGCAACTGGACGACCGGATCGGCAACTGGGTGGAAGACCGCGTCGATGTGGGATTTCGTGTCGGGCCTTCGCCGGCCGAGGGCGTCATCGCACGCAAGCTGTTTCCCTTGCAACTCATCATCTGTGGAGCGCCAGCCTACCTTTCCCGTCATGGGGCGCCGGACAACCTCAACGCGCTCGCCGCGCATCGCTGCAGCGCCTTTCGCCATTCGAGCACGGGCCGGGTTCTTCCCTGGTTTGTGAAGGTCGACGACGGCATGGTCGAGTACCCGGTGGTTCCCGCGTTGTGCGTCAACGATGAAGCACTGGAGACCGAGGCCGTGCTGGCCGGGCATGTCCTCGGGTTGGTGACCGGCGTCACGGCCGCATCGCACATTCGAGCCGGGCGCCTGGTGCCGTTGTTGACCGCGCACGTGGCCGACTACTCCAGCACCTTCGTCTACTACGGAAGCCGCACCGCCCAGCCCGCGCGTGTCAAGGCCTTCATCGACCTGGCTGTTCGTCGGCTGGTCAACAACACGGCTTACGTCATGACGGCGAAGGAACTGCAGGTTGCGGAGGCGAGGGGTCGCAAAGCCTATCCGCGGCAGTGAGAGAACCAGAAAACAAGCTAGAGCGCCGACCCTTGCCGGTGGATGGCGCGCTGAGGCTCCAGGGCACGTTCCTGGGCTTGTTGCTGAATTTGCGCCGATGCGTGCTCCCAAGCTTGGGAACTTTGCGCGATGGGCGTGTTGAGGGCTTCCACTGTCGGCACACCGGCGATCCGCTTGAGGGCGGAATCCAACGCACCCTGGACGGCGAACACCTTCGAGGCGTCGGTGCTCAGAACCACGTGGTCGATTCGGTTCATGCCATTCGTGCGAGCTGCTACGACGAGGGCAGAAGCCAACTGATCGCTTTGCTGATCGGGCGTGCGCCCCACCTTGGCATCGAGCAGATGCACGCCGGCTCGGGCTTGGCTGAACAGCGTGTGGTCCGGATGCGTCGGATGGTCGAGTCGCGCGACCGCTGAACCTCGATTCAATCCGGGCGACAGCTGCGTCGGCGCGGGCAGGCCATGGATCGGTACGTGCCGGTGGCTATCGGCAGTATGGTCGAAATGCCCTGCGATCTCCGGAGCGCGGATGTCGTGGTAGGCGCAGCGCGCACTGGGCCTGCCGAGCGAAATGCCGTTTTGCTCCAACAGCGCTTCTTGCAGCCTGAGCCCACGCATGTCCAGTTGCACCTTGCCGGCCAGGGTCGGATTGAGGATTTCATACTGACAGACGGAACTAACCAGAGGAGCGCCGTAGTAGTTCGCGTAATCTGAATTGCCGTGGTGGCCCAGCCGAGTCGTCTTCGGCGACTTGTCGAAATAGTGCTTTCCGGCGGCCTCGATGTTGCGAGAGTCCGGCGTGATGGAAAGATCGGCGTTGAGGACGAAGCCATCCTTCGCGACGAGTTGTTCGCGACCCGCTATTTCCTTTCTTTCGACAAAGTCGTTGACGTAGCCAACGTCGCCCGCCAGTTTCTCAATGTCGGTCAAGTCGGCTCCAGGATTGCCACGCTTCACTCGACTGACCAGCGCGTTCCAACCGGCAATGTGCGCGCTGGCCTCATCGCTGCGGTTGATCGAGAGCATCTGGTCCAAGGCCGGGCTGTAGTCGTGGACCGGTTGGCCGCTTTCGAGCACACGCCGAACGTTTTGGTCGAACTGTTGCAGACCTTGCCTGGTGCGCTCACGGTTGATGCCATGCCGGAGTTCATGGCCCATGAGGAAGGTGAGCGCATTGCGCTTCTTGAAATCCAGAAGATCGTCGTGCTTCAGGTTGACGGTTTGTGTTTCGGGGCTGTAGCTGGCTCCGGCGTTCTCGCTTGAGGGCATCGGCGCGAAATGCTTCAGATGTCCTTGCTCGACCGCGTCATGCATCTGCTGCATCAGCGCCGGCGATTCCTCGATGACTGCACGCAGATTTCGATAGGCCGCCGAGGTCGGGTCACCGACCTCGCGAATCACCTGATCGAGCCGAGGACTGATGACCTTCATTGCGGTGACCCCAGGTCCATGTATTCCACGCGGAAACCGACGGAGACTCTGCTGATGCAATCGTGCGAAATCTTGTCAAGGCTTTCGCCGCTCTCGCCGACGATCCCGATTTCCACTTCGACCAAACCGCGCTGGAACTGCCGGGCGGGACTCTCGCGACGCGTATTGCCGACATGCCGATACCCCATCTTGAGCAGTGCCTCGTGAAACTGCGCCACGTCGAGTTGGCAGATTCCCGTCATGGGTGGATCTTGACTGCGATATTTCTCGGTCTCGTAGAACCCAAAGCCCAGGCCCGGAAGATGCGTCGTGTTGTTCAGCGCCCAGATGTATCGATACTTCCACATCTCTGTGAGCGGTTGATATATCGCGTAGGCGTCGTTGGTTGGCTTGTCAGAAAACGGAGTCATGGCGATTCCGCTGAAATGCGCCACCCGTTCAATCGTCAAGTCCCCCGGTTGATGCAAGGTGTCAATCAGCGCCAACAACCGACGCAGCACCTCGGGCGCATCAGGGCGTAGTGCCGCCGCGGGACCTGGACTGGACATGATCTTTTCCTCCAAATGAACATGGGGTGGTGCGCGGGTCGTCGACGAGCAAGCGCTGAGCGCAAGTCCGGCCCACAAACAAGGAAGACCGCGAGCGAGCAGGCTCCACGACGATCCTTGTGAATTGTCAAAATTGATTGAGTCAACAGGCGCCGCGAATTCCGTCGTTCGCGGGCTGCGTTGGAACGCTGATCGAAGCTTCGATAGAAGCTTCCGGCCAGCCATGCCATGTCCGATGGCGAAGTGCTGAATCACCTATTTCTCCCTGTGCGCAGAATTTTTTTGCATTCTATGCACGCCTCGGAGATCACTCGCCTGTCTAACTGGCAAGTCCGATTTGCCATCACAATGGGCCGCATCGCGGATCCACGCCGAGGACATAAAGAGGAGTTCTTCAGATGATGCGACGAGTCCTGGCCTCGAGCCGATACATCATGATCATTCCCGTCATCGGAACGTTTCTGGGCTCACTCGCGCTGATCCTGTACGAAGCGGTCGCGCTTTGCGCGACTTTCGTCGAGGCCACCCACAACGGTTCGGTCTCGGCCAAGGCGGTCAAGATCTTCGCGGTGGGCATCGTCGAGGCCGTTGATGTCTTCCTCATCGGGATCGCGGTCTACCTCATCAGCATCGGCCTTTATTCATTGTTCATCGATGACAAGCTGCCGCTGCCGAAATGGCTCGAAGTCCACAACCTCGAGGACCTCAAGGGAAACCTGGTGAGCGTCGTCATCGCCGTCCTGTCGGTTCTGTTCTTGCGCGAGGTCGTCGCTTGGGAAGGCGGCAGCGACATCGCTGCGTTCGGCGCAGGGCTGGCGCTCGTGATCGCTGCGCTGACCTTCTTCCTGATGAAGAACAACGCGCGAAGGCAGTAACCGCTCAAAGCTTCGCGAGCGGCACCCCGGTGTCTGCAAGTCGATCGACATCGACGCTGGTGCGCCGCTCGATCAGGCGCCGCGCAAATCGCAAGTCCTTGGCCGCATTGGGCCCCAGGGCCGCGACAACCTTGTCCCCATCGAGGAAGAACATCACGAAGCTCTTCGAGCCTTGATCGCCACGCACCACCACGCGGTGAGCAGGCGAAGGCATGCCGAAGATCTGGAGATTGATGTCGTACTGGTCCGACCAGAACCAGGGCAGGGGCTGGTGATTCACCGCGATGCCGAGTGCGGATCGTGCGGCGGCGATGCCTTGTTCCTGGGCGTTCTGCCATGACTCGAGCCGCATCCGTCGGCCGGCCCATTCGCAATGCCATGTCGCGACGTCGCCCGCAGCGAGGATGTCGGCATCCGACGAACGGCATTGTGAATCGACCAGCACGCCGCCGTCGCAGTCCAATCCTGCTTCGCGCGCGAGTTCGTCATTGGCGATCAGGCCGACGCCGATCAGGACCGCGTCGCACACGAGCTGGCGCCCCTCGGTGAACGTGGCCGTCAGGCCGCCTTGCGGCGCGGGCGCCAACTGTTCGATGCCGGTGCCGAGTTCGATATCGACGCCGTGATCGGTATGCAGTTGATGCAGGTAGTTCGAGATTTCCGGCGGAACGGTGCGCTCGGACAGGCGGCCCATCGCTTCGACCACGGTCACGTCCATGCCCTTCTTCCTCGCGGTCGCAGCGACTTCGAGCCCGATCCAGCCGCCGCCCACCACGAGCAGGTGCTTGCCTGCCGACAGCGCAGCGCCGAGTGCCTTTGCATCCTCGATGCTGCGCAGAGTGAAGACGCCGGCCAGGTCCACGCCGGGAATGTTCAACCGCCGCGCCCGACCGCCGTTGCACAGGATCAGCTTGTCGTAGTGAACGGACTCACCCTGCGACAGGTGAAGCAGCTTCGTGGCCTTGTCGATGAAGGTTGCGCTGACGTTCGGCCGCCAGTCGATATCGAGACCATCGAAGGCCTCCGCCTTCGCCAGGTAGGTGCTGTCCGCGGGCGCTTCTCCCGAGAGCACCGCCTTGGACAAGGGTGGGCGTTCGTAGGGCCGATGCGACTCGTTGCCGATCAGGACCACATTGCCCTTGAAGCCCTCGTTGCGCAGCGTCTGCGCCGCCCAGCCACCGGCCTGGCCTGCGCCCACGATGGCGATGGTCTCGGTGGTCATGTCAGCGAAAGGAACACCCGTCCGGCTTCGATCTTGACCGGGTAGGACCGGATCGCTTCGGTCACCGGCGCGCACGTTGGCTGCCCGTTGCGGACGTCGAACTTGCCTTGATGCAAGGGGCACTCGATCTCGTGCCCCTCGAGAAAGCCTTCGCACAAACGCGCATGGCCGTGCGTGCAGACGTTGTCGGTCGCGTAGATCTCGCCATCCACGCTGTAGAGCGCGATGTCGCGCCCGTCGATCACCATGCCGACGACGTCGTCGGCCGGCACATCGTCGACGAGTGCGGCGTCGGTCCAAAGCTGTTCGTTCATGTCTGTTCTCAAAGTGGGTAGATGACGGAGTTCGGGATCATTTCGCTGTCGTAGATGACAAGCCGCGACGCAAACTTCAGCCCCTGTTCCGTGCGCACGACGACATCGATGTATCGCCCCACATTGAAGACTGTCGACAACTCCGAAAGCTTCGTCCGGAACACCGCGTAGTTGGCCTCGCATTCGAAGCGGCCGGGCTCCGACTTGCGGATGACCGGCGCGCCGACGACATGGCGCTGGTAGTAGGGGTCGTGGAACAGCGTTTCCCGAATACCGTAGACGCGGTCCTTGAGCATGCCCTTGCTCTCGAAGGACAACGTGGCCAGCGGAAAGCCCCGCTCGAAGTTCTCGCGCGGCTGCAGGCGGTAGGTGCAGTCTTCGGTGAAGAATTCAGGCCATAGATCCCACTGCCCGGAACTGACGGCGCTGGCGTAGTCGGCGTAGAGCTGGCTCAGCTCGAAGTAGTCTTGAAACTCCATCTCAGGCCTCCATGACCTTGCGCCAGTACTCGTACATGCCGCGGATCAATGTCTCGGTGACCATGTGGTCGGTGTCACCGACCTCGCGCCCGCCCAATTCGGCCAGCGTGCGATGGAAGGGCTTCTGCTCGAAGCCCTTCTGCGAAAGCTCGATCACTTCGCCGTCGTCCGCCGACACGAATCCCGCGGGCCCGAAGAGATTGGCCTGGCGAAGTCGCCGCCGCGTCATGACTTCGTCGTCGTCCTCGAATCCGAAATGTGTCCAGACGAAGTCGAAGTTTCCGGGGCCGCTCGGCTGGATGTGCCTCGTCGAGACGCTGTTGACCTGCTGCTGCAGGATCACGCTCGGGAACAGCGTCATCATCACCGCCGTCGGGCCGCCCCACCAGGGCTCGGGGACGATGTCGAGGAAGCGGTCGTCGTTGAGCTGCATGCTCTCCTTGAAGCTCGAAACCTGGGTGACCTGGTCGGCCTTGCCGCTCGCGCCGCGCGTCGAGATCATCGCGGCGTGCCGGTGGTGGTCGTCCATCTTCAGTTCCGACTTGTTGTCCGCACGCCAGAGCCCGAAAGTCACGAACCAGGTGTGCAGCAGGCCGGGATGGTAGGGGTCCTTGATGTTCTCCTGCATCAGCTTCCAGTTGCCCGGAATGCGCTGCCGGTTGTAGCCGAGGATCTTCAGCTTGCGACCGTCGAACAGGCGGTCGAAGTAGCCGAGGATCGTCGGCCCCATGAAGTCTTCGAACGATTCGACTTCGGGATCGAAGGACGCGAAAACGACGCCGCCGCGCGTCGCGACCTTCAGCTTGTTGAGGCCATGCTCCGCGGTCTTGAAGTCGGCCGGCATCCCGCCGTTGACCTTGCCGTCCTGCTTGACGCCACGGCGGAAGGGCACGCCCTGCAGGTCGCCAGTGAGCGTGTAGTTCCACTGGTGATAGGGGCAGGTGAATCCACCGTCCTTCTTGTTGCCGTGCCGCTCGCGACAGAACTGCATGCCGCGATGCGCGCACACGTTCTCGACGACGTTGATGGCGCCCTCTGCATCGCGGACCATGATGACGGAGCGCTCGCCGACGACGGTGCGCTTGAAGTCACCGGCGTTCGGGATCTCGGCTTCCAGGCCCACATAGCACCAGTGGCCGCGATAGAAGAAGCGCTCAAGTTCGCGTCGATGCTGGTCGGCCTCCGTGTAGGCCATGAAGGGGATGCGGCTCGTGCCTTGGTCTTCCCAATGGATCTGCCGGGGAAAAACGGCTGACGTGTCGTCCATGCATGTCTCCTTGTTGAGCCAATGATCGTCATCCTGGCGTCATCGTTCAATAGAATATGAGGAATAGTTTTTATTGATTTCGCGAATGTGAGGCGCTGTGGAGCTCAAGGACATCGATCTCAACCTCCTGGTGGTCTTCAATCAACTGCTCATCGATCGCCGGGTCTCGAAGGTTGCGACCAGCCTGGGGCTTTCGCAACCCGGCGTGAGCAATGCGCTGGCGCGCCTGCGAAAGCTCACGGACGATCCACTGTTCCTGCGAACGCCCAAGGGCATGGAGCCGACGCCGTTCGCTCAACAACTCGCCGAACCCACGGCACGCGCGCTGCAGGTGATTCACACGGCGATCAATCAGCGGGCCACCTTCGACCCGGCCACTTCGACCCGCGCCTTCACCGTCGGGATGACGGACATCGGCGAGATCTACTTCCTGCCCAAGCTGATGAAGGAGCTGTCGCGCGTCGCCCCGGGCGTTTCGCTCAGCACGGTGCGCAACACGGCAGTCAACCTGCAGGACGAGATGGAAGCCGGCCACGTCAACCTCGCGATCGGATTGCTGCCGCAACTCAAGGCGGGCTACTTTCAGCGGCGGCTGTTCAAGCAGCACTACGTCTGCATGTTCCGGCGCGGCCACGCGCTCGACAAGCGCTCGATTTCCCTCGGCGAGTTTTCTGCGGCCGAACACGTCGTCGTGGTGTCGGAGGGAACCGGCCACGGCAAGGCGGACGAGCTGTTGAGGCGCAAGAACATTGCGCGCAAGGTCGTCCTGACGGTGCCGCACTACGTGGCGGTCGGGCACATCCTGCATGACTCCGACCTGGTCGCGACCGTGCCGGAACGGCTCGCGCAGGCCCTGGTAGAGCCCTTCGGGCTGTCATACGTCCGCAATCCGGCCAAGCTGCCGGAGATCGCGATCAGCTTGTTCTGGCATGGCCGCTATCACAAGGATCCGGCGATCACATGGCTGCGGTCTCTGATCGTGCGGCTGCATGGCGAAGGTGCGCCCGGCTGAATCGAAGAAGTGAAGCGTCGTCGAGGTCGAGCAACCCAATGTGCAGGAGACCATCGAGCGCGCGGATGCGCTCGAAGGGGTGGCAACCAGAGGCCCTTTAGTTCAACTGGGCCAAATGGTTTCCCAAGGTCCTGCGTCAGACTGCACGAGGGTGAAAATGGGCTTTCCATAGAGGTCGTAGTGATGCTCGATCTGGTTCCATGACTGGCTGTTGTCCTGGTCGTAGTCGACCACCATGGAAAGGCCGCTGTCATATGCGACCATGGCCCAGTCTTCACGACCCCAAGCGTCGAAGTTGGACACGACTTGAATCCAATCCTTTGTACTGTCCTGGTCGTGGTCGATCCGTTGACGGGTGCCGTCATCAAAGTAGATATTGGTGTAGTCCTCGCGCCCCCAGGCGTCGAAGTTGGACTCGACCCTGCTCCAACCCTGACTGCCGTCCTGATCGTAGTCGATCCGTTGGCGGCCGCCACCATCCCAGTAGACATCGGCGTAGTCCTCACGACCCCAGGCGTCGAACTTCGATTCGATGCGCGACCAACTTTGGGAGCCGTCCTGGTCGAAGTCGGTCCAATCGCGGGTGCCATCATCTTGCGTGACGGAGCGCCAGTCTTCACGTCCCCAAGCATCGGTCAAGTTCGACCAGATGCGGTCACCACGCTCGTTGGCCTGGTCGTAGTCGATCCACTCGACACCGCCGTTGTCGTGGGTGATCTGGCGCCAGTCTTCGCGGCCCCAGGCGTCGGTGTAGTTTTGCCAGATGCGGTCACCGCGCTCATTGGCCTGGTCGTAGTCGGTCCACTTGACACTGCCGTCATCGAAACGGACTCGCTCGAAGTCATAGCGGCCCGAGGCATCCCATCCGTCCTCAACCGTTTGCCAGTTGAAGGCGTTGGTCTCATCAAAATCGGTCTGGTTGATGCTGCCGTCGTCGTAGTAGACGACTTTGAAGTCTTGGCGACCCCAAGAATCCCATCTCTCTTCGATCCTTTGCCAGTTGAAGGCGTTGGCCTGATCAAAATCGATCTGGTCAATGCTGCCGTCGTCGTAGTGGACGACTTTGTAGTCTTGGCTACCCGCGGCATCCCATTTCGCTTCAACAGTGCGCCAGTCATACGCATTGGATTGATCAAAATCCGTCTTGATGAGGGTGCGGTCGTCGTAGAAAACCATTAGGTAGTCCTGACGGCCCCAGTCATCCCATCGGCTCTCCTTGCTGTTCCAGTTCTGCGAGTTGGCTGCATCAAAGGAGGTCTGGATGATGCTGAAATCGTCGTTGTAGACAGTCTGAAATTCCTGGCGCCCCATGGCATCCCATTTCCATTCAATGGTCTGCCAGCCAAGCGCATTGGCTGCGTCAATGTCGGTCCGCTCGATACTGCCATCATCCAGGTAGCGCACTTGATAGCTGAGGCGACCAAGCTCATCCGACCTCGTCTCCGTGACGCGCCACTCCAACTGCTCGCGTTCGTCAAAGTCCGTCATGACGCGGCTGCCATCATCGTTGGTCACGGTTTCGTAGTCTTGGCGGCCCAATGCATCCCATCGGCTCTCCTTGCTGCTCCAGCTTTGGGAGTTGTCTACATCGAAGTCGCTACGACTGATGCTGCCATCGGATTGATACTCGATCTGGTAACGCCCCTGCGCATCGTGGATTGTCGTACTGATCAAATTGCCGTTGAGATCGAACGCCTTGTTTGTAAGGTCACCATTGGCATCTATGGCCTCGTAGGCAGTCACTTGCCCATTGACGGTGGTGACGGTGCCCGACTTGCCGATGTACTGAGCGACGCCACTGGGAGAAGTAATCTGGACCGAGTACGGAACCCAATCCGAACCCACCTTGATAGCCCCGTACTCGATCGCGTCATAGATATGGGTGCTCGTTTCCACCTTCACTCCATTGGCGTAGTACCTCGTCTGTATGTCTCCATCAACGATGGTGACTGCCGTTGCCTCAATGAGCGCATCCCAAGCAACGTCGAGCGTGCGGCCCCATTGCGCAAGGTTGGCGACACCCGGCGTCTGGTCCATCCACTGTTGCGCGGGACCGCTGATCGTGGGGTCGGGATTGAAAGCGAGCGCGCCCATTTTCTCGGCCAATATCATGTTGACGATCACAGCGTCCGGCCCATCGCCGCCTGTTTCGCGAATTCGGACCCAAAGGGCCTCGACGGCTTCTTGTCCTTCGGTGCGGGCAATCAGATCCATTGGCGTCGTGAGCGTCCAATTGGCAAGGGAAAGCCCATATTTTTCAAACGCCACTCCGTGGAAGTTCTCTGTTTCATCGAACCTCAAATCCCGGCTGATGGAGCCTCCCTCGCGCCCAGCAACTGTCGCAAGTGCTCCGAGATAGCCGAGCGCCATGTCCAAGCGCAAGGCATCGAGTTGCAGAGGGTTCAGGGTCTGCCCGGCTTCGCCGGATAGGCCCATGGCCGCAGTGCTCTGCATGAATTGCAATGCGGCCTGACCGGAAATGGAGTCGCCGCGCGCAACGCCATGCGCCCAGCCTGCATAGTTGTAGCCGCTGGCATAGAGGCTGTCATAAACCTGGAGGACGGCATTGATGCCGCCCTGCTCAATTTGCGTTTGGTACTGGGTGATTTCAGCCAGAGTTAAGGTTTGAGGCATGCGTGCTTCTTCTTGATTGCTTGTGTGAATCGGGTCGAAAGGGACGCCTACCGATTCACTGTGGAAGGATTGGCGTCCTTTGTTCTAAAGCTCAGGAGCTGATCGGTGACCGCCGTTTGGATCTCCCGCCATTGCGACAGGTGGCCCCGCCTGTAGCGCATCGAAATGTCCGCGTGCACTTGCGGCCCCAGGCTGAAGAAGTGCTGACAGGGGGCCGCTTCGTGAGGTACGTTGCTGCACGAGATATAGGCATCGACCTTTCCGTCCTTGACCCGGTGGATGAACACATCGCGAGCGTTGCGGTTCTCCCGATATGGTCGGTCGGTCTTCGGGTCGATGCCGGCAGGTGCATAGACGGTCAGGCCGTACTCGGCCTGCGGAAGCACTTCATATTTTTCGTAGCTGAGCACCCCAGGGCGCGATAGCGCGGCGGTCAAGCGATCCAAGGAGCCGTCACCCGGATAGATTTCTCCAGTCTGCACACCGACGTGAATCCAGGGCGTGTCAAAAACCGTATAGCGCTGCCTGTCCTTCCATATCTCCGCACTGGACATGCCGGCCATGTCGGGGAGGCGCACGTCATATCCGAAACTCATGAGTCTTGACTGCTGGGTCCGCTCCGGTGTTGGACCTTTGCGCTTCTCGCCAAATCCGGGGTCGCCGTCGTACTCCACGTAGTTGGCGAAATGCCTCGGGATCGTGACGGGCATCCCCCCAAGGTCGCCCACCACGTCGCTGGAAGAGAACTGCGCAGCCGCCATTTCAGGCGGTTGAAAGCCGTTCATGCTGTAGCCGACCACTCGCAGAGTGAACCACGCAGCGAGAGCCGAAATCACGAAGAAGGCCAATAGCAAGAGGATGACCCAACGCCCCCGGTGGCGCGGACGCGTGCTGGCCTCCTCTTCGGCAGAAGACGGCGGAGCAGGTGTGTTCACGGATGGAGGCGGTTGGGTCATCAATAGCTCTTTGTCGTTGTCTTGGTCATGTAGTGCTCCGGCTCATCAGCGCTCACGCAAGCTGTGTCGGATGCCATCCAGCACCGGATCGAACAGGTAGCGCCACGCGCTGCGCTCGGCGGTCGGGATGAAGACCTCGGCCTGCATGCCCGGTGACAGCACCAGCGGCTGACCGGCAAGCCTGCTGGCGGTGTCCAGTGCTTCGGGGCTGACATTGACGTGCGCGACGTAATACGGCGCATTCGGGGTCTGAGGGTCGACTTGGCGGTCCGCCCCGACGTAGGTCACGCGCCCATCCACCTTGGGCGTGGCGCGCGTGCGATAGGCAGGCAGCATCACATGCGCGAGCGCCCCGTGCGCCAAGGCCTTCTGCGCATCGCGGATGTCAGTCGGAGCGATGCGCGCTTCGATCACAAGCTCGGAGTTCGTCGGCACGATGTCCAGCAGGGGCTCGCGCGGGCCGATGGCCGCGCCCACCGTATGCACCTTCAGGCCCACCACTTCACCATCCACCGGGGCCACCACCTGCTGCCGCGTCTGCGCATCGAGCGCGGGGCGCAGTGCCTGCGTCGTCTGCGCGAGCTGCGCGGTGATCTCCTTCAGCTCATCAGCCGCCGCACGCGCGAACTCGGTGCGCTGCGCCGAGAGCTTCAGGCGCGTGTCGGCCTCCTTCTGGCGGGCCTGCGAGAGCTGGCTCTGCCCGCCTTGCACCCGCGCGCGGTAGTCCGCCACGACCCGCTGCAGTTCGGCCAATCTGGCGGCGCTGATGAAGCCGTCAGCCTTGAGCCTCTCATTCATCGCAAGGTCTTGCTGCGCGAGCCGGAGGGCTGATTCGGTGGTGGCGATCAGTTCGGTCTGCGTCTTGGTCTCGCTCTGGATTTGCGACAGTTGTTCGCTCAACCACCGGGCCTGTTCGGCCTGCTGGCGGGCGCGCGCGGTGAATAGCTCCAGCTCGCGCTGCGCGAGGAGCGCAACCTGCGCTTCGTCCGCCTCATCCGTTCCGCTCGTCTCGTTGTGGCCCGCGTGGTCATCCTGCTGCTCAAGTGCGCGGATGTCGGGCGTGAAGGCCGCGCCGCGCGTCTCGGCGCTCAGGCGTTGCACCTTCAGGCTGTTCACGATCCACTGCTCGCGCAGCGACTGAGCGCCTGCGGCCACGCGCGCGTCGGCCAGCGTGATGAGGGGCTGGCCCTGCTTCACCCGGTCACCGTCCTTCACGTGAATGGCCGCGACGATGCCGCCCTCGGCGTGCTGCACGGTCTTGCGGTTGCCGACCGACTTGACAGTTCCCTCCGCGATGACGGCGGCGGCCAGCGGCGCAAGCGCGGCCCATGCACTCAGGGCCACGAGCCCGAGCACCGTACCGCAGACCCCGGCACGCAATGCGCGGCGCATCTCCTGCTGCCAAGCGGGCGAAGGATCGGCGGCGGGATCGTTCGCGGCAGGTTGATCGATGACGTTCATGTGCTGGCCGCCCGGCTTGCGATCCTGGCTTGATTGCGCTTGACCATCCATTGCCGTACCTGCTCGCGCGGGCCGAATTGTTCGACCGTCCCCTGCGCGAGCGCCAGTACGTGGCTCGCGAGGCCGATCAGGTGCGGGCGGTGGGTGATGACGACGACGGTGCGCCTGCGCTCGCGCAGGCCATGCAGGCAGCGCTCCAGCGCGGCTTCGCCTTCGGCGTCGAGCTGGCTGTTGGGTTCATCCAGCACCACGAGGCTTGGCTCACCGACGCCTGGTGTCGCATAGATCGCGCGGGCCAGAGCGATGCGCTGGCGCTGCCCGCCCGAGAGGACGTGCGCGCCGGGCTCCTGGCCGATCAGGGTGTCGTATCCCTTCGGCAGGGCGGCAATCAGCTCATGCGCGCCCGCACGCTGCGCTGCGAGCACGACGGCATCGCTTTGCTCCTGCGTCAGCTTCCCGGTCGGTCGCCACAGGCGCGCGATGTTGTGGGCAACCGTGCCCGAGTGCAACAGGACTTCCTGTGGAAGAAAGCCGGTGCTCTGCCCACGGGCCTGCGCCCCGTACTGATGCAGCGCCGCGCAGTCGATGGCAACCTCTCCCTGGGTCGGCGCCTGCACGCCAGCCAGCACGCGGGCGAGCGTGCTCTTGCCGCTGCCGCTGGAGCCGAGCACCGCGAGCATCCCCCCTGCGGGCAGATCAAAGCTGACGTTGTGCAGGATGGCGGCCTCGGTCGGCAATGGCCGCACCGCCAGATGGCTCACGTTCAATTCGCCCCTGGTCGGCGGCAGGATCGTCTCGGGCGTTCGACTCGCGCCACGGGCTTCGGACGCCAGGGCCTGCCGCAGGCGGGCGAGCGCCTCGCGCGCCTGCAGTTGCTGCTTCCAACCGCCGATCAGCACCTCCAGCGGCGCGAGGGCCTTGCCGAGCAAGATGCTGCCCGCGATCATCACGCCGCCCGTGGCCTGCCCCTGCAGCACCAGCCACGCGCCCGTGGCGAGCATCGCGATCTGCAGCACCTGCCGCGCGAGCTTGCCGAACCCCTTCAAGCCGTGGCCCGGCAGGTCGGCATTCATCCGCGCGATGGAGGCCTCGCCCCTGATCGCGATCAGTGCGTTACCGACCTGATGCTGCTGGCCGTGCGCCTGCAGCACGTCGGTGAAGGCGGCGACCTCGCCACTCATGCGATGCGCCTGCATATGGGCCTTTTCCGCCGCGCCGACCGCGCCGTGCAATCGCCATTCGGTGAGCCACGCGAGTCCGATCAGGGTCAGCATGCCCGCGAGCGCCACCGCGCCCAGCAGCGGATGGAAGCCCGCGAGGACCAGCAGGTAGACCACGCACCATGGGAGATCGATCAACGCGAGTAATGCGGGGCCGCCGACGAATGCGCGCAGCGTGCCGATGTCCCGAAAGAGTTGCTGCGCCACTGAACTCGCCTGAATGGCAGGAACATGGAGCGTCAACGGCATCAGCGCGCGCGTGAGCTGATCCTCCAATCCAGCCGCACGCGCCGCATGCCAGCGGACGCGGGAGGTGTCGACTACCCACCATGCCGCGAGCGACAAGGCTGCGGCGGCGAGCAGCATGAGCAGGGTCTCGGTGCTACGACTGGACAGAACGCGGTCGTAGATTTGCAGCGTGATTAGCGTGGGGATCAGCAGAAGCAGGTGAACGATGGTTCCTGCCAGGAAAGCGCCGGCCCATTCGCCCGATGTCGGCCACGCAAGGATGCGCTCGTCCCGTGCGGGAGCCACTGAAGAAGGGATGCGCGCGGAAGAATTGGGAACCGGGACCAACAAGGACTCCTCCACCTTTTCTTGATGCGCGGACCCCGACTCCCCCGACGGCAAGAAGAGATACGCGCTTGTTTTCTTTCACTTGAGCCTCGGGTAAGGAGAGGCCGCTGTCGATGAGATTCGTCTCATTCGCTGCCTCCCGAGCGCGTGGTACGTTCGCTCCGAAGCGGCGCACACGCCGAGCTAGTTGAAGAGTCCAGGGACAAAGAACTGTCCGAGCCGCCGATCTACTGAGCCTCAGCGGGTAAGCTCACAGGAATGTCCGCCTCAGACCCTCTTTCCAACGCATTCCGCAGCCGCCTCGCCCAGCCCGGACTACCGCTCGGCACGTGGCTGATGTCGGGCACCCCGAGCACCGGCGAGGTGCGTGGCCGGGCCGGCTTCGAGAGCGGCGTCCACTGACGTCATCATCGGTGCAAGCGATTCTTTCCGAGGCCGGCCCGGTGCTGGTCTTCATGGCGTGCGTGGCGCTGGCCACTTACGCGCAGAACCTCACGGGCTTCGCGTTCAGCCTGATCCTGCTCGGCCTGGTGTCGGTGTTCCATATCGCGAGCGTGAGCGATGCGGCCAACGCCGCCACGGTGTTGAGCCTGGTCAATGGATGGAGTTACTTCCGTGCACGGCCGGGTGTGGTGCCGTGGAAGTTGATGAGGCCGGCGCTCAACGGCAGCACGGTCGGCGTGATCGTGGGGCTGATGCTGCTCACCTGGCTCAGCGGCGGTGCGGTGGTGTGGCTTCGGGGCCTGCTGGGCGTGTCGATCCTCGGCTGCGCAGTGCTGCTGGTGATGCAGGCCAAGCCGCTTGCCACGGTGTCGGGGCCGACGAGCTTTGCCGTCATCGGCGGGCTGTCGGGCGTGCTCGGGGGGCTGTTCTCCAGTTCGGGGCCGCCCATCGTCTTCCACATGTACCGCCAGCCGCTGGATCGGGAACTCGTGCGCCGTGCGCTGCTGCTGATGTTCGCGTTCAACTCGCTGGTGCGGCTCGTGATCGTTCTGCCGACGGGCCACTTCTCATGGTATTCGGCGCTGCTGGCCGGGTGCGCGATGCCGGTCGTCTACGGTGCGACGCGGCTGCATCACCGGCTGCCGAACAAGCTCCAGCCGCGCACGCTGAAATGGCTGGTCGGCGGCCTGTTGGCCGTCGCCGGCTCGACGCTGATCGCGAGCGCATGGATCACGATCGCGCAGGGCTGATTCAGAGGCCGACGAGCGGCAGGTCGACCACGAAATCCTTGCAGGCCGCGAGGTCCGGCGCCACGCCGAGCCCGGGTTCGTTCGACAGTTGCACCCAGCCGTCGTTGACCTTGAAGTTGGGCACCGCGAGCAGTTCGCGCAACGGGTTCGGGTTCGAATCGACCTCGACATAGCCCGGTCCGCCGACGGCGGTCTTCAGATGCATCGACGCGACCAGACCGATGCCGCCGCCGAGCCAATGCGGGCAATACCATTTTTCAGCAGCGAGGGTCTGCTTCGCCACTTCGAGGCAGCCGCTGAAACCACCCCATTTGCCGAGATCAGGCTGGATGATCGCCATGCCCTCGGCCGCGATGAACTCGCGGAACTGCGCAAAGCCCGCGAGGTTCTCGCCGCCGGCCAGCGTGAGCGACTGGCGCTCGGCCAGTTCCTTCCAGCGCTGTGCGGGCTGGTCGGCGCGCAACGGCTCTTCGAGCCACAACAGGTCGAAATCTTCCATGCGCTCGCCGGCCTTGCAGGCTTCGTCGAAGTCCCAGGCCTGGTTGGCGTCGACCATCATCGTGGCCTCGCTGCCCAGTGCGTCGCGCAGGGCGCGCAGGTTGGCGAGATCGCGCTCGGCGCCAAAGCCGACCTTGAGCTTGAACGCGCGGTAGCCCTCGTCGCGCTTCTGCAGCGCGAGCTTCTCGGGCTCGCCAGGGTTGAGGCCCGAGGCGTAGACCTGCACGGGTTGCGCCTCGGCGCCGCCCAGCACCTGCCACAGCGGGCGGCCCTTGCGCCGTGCGTACAGGTCCCACAGGGCGGTGTCCACACCCGCCACGATCTGGTTCAGCGTTCCGTGCTCGCCGGTCTGCAGCGCGAGCACCGCGAAACGGCGCGTCAGTTCATCGAAGCATTCGCGCGGATGCGACCAGGCGCGACCTGTGACTGCCGGACGGCAGTAGGCCAGCGCCATGCGTGCGCGATGCTCGGCGCCCACGGTCGGAAAATTGCACCAGATCTCGCCCCAGCCCACCGCACCGTCGGCATCGGTCAGCCGCACCAGCACCGCGGGGCGGTCGCGCATGATCCCGAAGGAGGTCTGCACCGGCGGATCGGCAGGGGCGCGGAACACGAAAACGTCGAAGCGCTCCACGGTGAAAGAGGAGGCGTTGTCCGGTGCGTTCGAAGTCATCCGCGGATTGTCCCCCGCGCGGCGGCCGTCAGGCGTGGGCGCCGTCGCCCAGGCGCATCCTCCGGTCCCATTGCTGCGGCAACGCCTGCGTGTCGAACGCGTGGCGCCCCTTCGCTTCGTAGGCTTCGAGCGCCTCGACATCCGCCACCAGTTGCTGGACGTCGGGATCGCTCTCCCCATACCGAACCTGCATCTTGACGACGAGGTGCTTCAGCCGGTCAAGGTCTTTGCTCATGGAATGCTCCGTTGAGACACGGTCTCGTTTCGACGGGCCCGGGTCGGCGCGCTTGCGCATATTGCATCGCCGGCTCTACGCTATGTCTTGTCATTCGTTGCAATCGCATTTCAATGGTCGCAAAGCGCTTCGAGGTGATTTTCGTGTCGCGCCGCAACTCGCTGCGGAGCATTTTGGCCCAGGCCTGTCTTGCGCACCTCGGCGCGGATCGATTCACGGCTTTGTCGTGCGGCCAGCCAGGCTATGTCAGTGTGGCCTTACATCCGGCCGCCATGGGCGCACTCGCCAGTGCGAGCATCCCGGTGCCGCCGGTGCATCCTCGGGGGTGGGACGAACTGGCGCGCGCAAGCTCGCACAGGGCGGATTTCGTCATTACCCTGGACGAGGCGACCCTGGCGTTCCAGCCGCGATGGCCGGGCCAGCCCGCCGCTGCCTTGTGGGCGTTTCCGGACGTTGCGGCCCTCGACAGTCCTGAAGAAGCCGCCCATGCAGCCATCCAGACGCTGTACGCCTTGCGCCGGCGCCTGGAACTGATGATCAGCCTGCCGCTGCACGGCGCCGATGCGGCAGCGATGCGTTCGGACGTCCGCGATCTGGCGCACTTGCAATAGGGTTCGCACGGGTACCGTTCACGCCTCGCCAACCAGCGGCAGCCATTCGATCATGCGAAAGGGCTCCCCGGCGCCGGCTTCGTGGAAGATGCTGAGCGCGGCACAGCGCGACGGCTGCACCAGGCTCCGGGAAAACCAGGCGCGCGCGTCCTGTTCGAATTGCCTCGCAGTGAGCGAGCCCCGATCGGCGAAGCGGTCGCTCAGCGTCATGTGAAAGCGCCAGCCATCGAAAACATGCGCATAGCCCCAGCGCGCGAGCCGCGCCAGGCTGGATGCGTCGCCAGCAGCTTCCGCAGCGCGCCGGGCCAATTCGCCGGGAGGCGCAGGCGCACGAAATTCGTCGAGTTCGCTGACACAAGCGTCGGCCAGTTGCCGCAGCGGATGTCCCGGGTCCGGCGCCAGCACGGGGCGCAAAGCGACGAAGTCCTGCAGCCACGCAACTTCCAGCGTGGGCATCTCGAAATCGCGGTGCCGCTCCGCCAGTGCGGCGACAGCGCGTCTCAGGTCCTGCAACGATCTCCCGGCCGCCAGCCGGAAGGGCGCCTTCAAGGTGGCATGGAAGCCGTAGCGCGCAGGCGCGGCGACGTTCGCACGCGGCGGCTGCGGCCTGACATCCATCCTCGACTGCGGATCGCGCCCGAGCCAGCCACAACCGGCAGCCCACAGGGGATGCGCAGCGTCGGGCGCCCAGTAGACGGCGTAGCGGTCGTCGCCCGAGCTCATGCCTTCGGGCCTTCGCCGGGGTCGGGAATTTCGTTCATTGGCAGTGGTGTCATCGCACGTTCGAGTATGGCGCGCCGGTTTATCCTTCCGTCAGACCTGCTGCTGCTGCCGCATCCGCCGAACTGGAAATCACCCAATGACCGAGACTGTCATCCACAACGCCCGCATCGTGCTCGATGGCGAGGTCATCTCGGGCCACGTCTGCCTGAACGACGGACGCATCGCCGCCATCGACCACGGTGCGAGCACGCGGCCCGGCGCGATCGACTGGAACGGTGACTGGCTGCTGCCCGGCCTGGTGGAGGTGCACACCGACAACCTGGAGCGGCACGTGATGCCGCGCCCCAAGGTCAAGTTCCCGATGCAGCCTGCCGTCCAGGCGCACGATGCCGAGATGGCCGCGAACGGCATCACCACGGTGCTCGATGCGATCGGCGTCGGCGACCCCTACGGCGATGGCTTCCGCTCCCACGACCAGAGCGACCTGCTTCAGGTCCTCGACACGCTGGAGGAAGCCGGCACGCTGCGCGCCGATCATTTCATCCACATCCGCTGCGAACTGCCGGCGGCCAATGCGCGCGAACTGTTCGCGCCGTTTGCCAAGCACCGCCGCCTGCGCCTGATCTCGCTGATGGACCACACACCGGGCCAGCGTCAATGGCACGATCTCGAACACGCCCGTGTCTACTACACGGGCAAGAAGGGTTGGAGCGACGCCAAGTTCGCCGACGAAGTGCGCATTGCACCTGAGCGGCAGGCGCTCCATGCGGAACCCAATCGCCGATGGTTCGCCGACTTCGCTCGCGCGCATGAGATCTCGCTTGCGACACACGACGACACCACCGCCGAGCACGTGGAAGAGGCGAAACGCCTGGGCGCGTCGATGAGCGAATTTCCGACCACGCTGGAAGCGGCGCGTCGTGCCCGGGAACTGGGGTTGTCGACCGTCATGGGCGCGCCGAACGTCGTGCGGGGCGGTTCGCACTCCGGCAATGCGTCGGCGACGGACCTTGCACGTGAAGGCCTGGTCGACAGCCTCTCGTCGGACTACGTGCCTGCCAGCCTCCTGCAGGCAGCCTGGCGCCTCGTGGACATTGGCACCTGCACGCTGCCGCAAGCCGTGGCCATCGTCAGCAGCGGCCCCGCGGTCGCCAGCGGCCTGCGCGATCGCGGCCGCATCGCACAGGGCCTGCGCGCCGACGTGCTTCGCGTGCGCCGCGTGGGCAGCGTGCCGGTCGTGTGCGAAGCCTGGTCTCGCGGGCGGCGCGTGGCCTGAAACCCTGCACTCAAATCTGGAGGACGGTCGCCATGATGTCAAGCGATTGGAAGTGCCGCGTCAGGCTGTTTCTCCAGCGATTCTGGCAGCCGACAAGCGCGTGCATGACCTGCATGCCGGGCAGCTGGGGCAATCTCATGAGCCTTGCCCACTGGGCGACCGCACTTCAGACGGGCCTGGCCACCGGGATCCTTGCCGTGCTCCTGACGTTCACGCCGGTGGCAAGGCTCTATTCAAACCGATACGGCAACTCACTGGTCGTCGGCTGCCTGACGATGTTGGGCGACGCCTACTCGCACGCGAATCACTACGATATCCCCTTTGCGGAAGCCATCGTGACGGGCGTGATTTCGGGTCTGCTGACGCTGGCTGGCTCCTACCTCTTCGAAGACCGCGCCAGGCGGCTTCGCGCCGCATGGGCGAGGATTTCCGGACAGCACTAGGGTTGCCGATGCATCTCGTCTATCGATCCTTGATTCCGGCCATGTGGCTGACTTGGGCGGCGTATTGGTGGGCGATGTCGCGCAACGTCAAGGCCACTGTGCGCCATGAGTCGGTTCGCTCTCGGCTATTGCACATCGTCCCTCTGATGCTGGCCATGGGCCTGCTGTGGCGTCCGAACGTCGCTGTCTCGCTGCTCGATCAGCGCATCGTTCCGCGCGCCGCATGGTCCTTCTGGATCGGCGCGGCCGTCACGCTGATGGGTCTTCTGTTCAGCGTGTGGGCGCGCGCATATCTGGGCAGGAATTGGAGCGGCACGGTGACGGTGAAAGAGAACCACGAACTCGTCACCAGTGGCCCCTACAGGATCGTCCGTCACCCGATCTACACGGGCCTGCTGCTGGCGTTCATCGGCTCCGCCTTTGCACGAGGGGACCTCGCAGGCGTGGTCGCGGTCGTGCTTGTCTTCCTTTCCTTCCGACGAAAGCTGCGCATGGAAGAGCGCTGGATGCGTGAGCAGTTCGGTGAAGCGTACGACGCCTACAGCCAGCGCGTTCCGGCGCTTGTTCCGTTTTCGCTTTGAAGTCGAACGAACGCCGGCTCAATCTGCCTTCTGAATGGTCTCTCCGCGCAGTGGCCCCATGTCGCGAATGTTGAAGCGATGGCGTTTCCATCCTTCATACGTCCGGCGCCAGTTCACCAGAGAGACGAAGTAATAGACCACCTTGAACATCCACAATGACCGGCGATACCCACGCCCTTGATGGATATCGGCGGCGAGCAGGGACATGAGCCCCTGCTTTGCGTTGAGGATGTTCTGCGGATGCATGAACATGTCCCGGATCGTCGGGTTCGTGACGCGATAGATGAACCACGAATAGTCGCGCGGGCCCACGCGCATGCGCTTCTCGAGTGCCTTCCGCGCCTCGGCCAGTTCCTGTGGCCGGTCCAGCGCCGTCTGCACGAGTTGTGCGCCGTCGAAAGCGCTCTGCATCGCCAGGAACACACCCGACGAGAACATCGGGTCGATGAAGGTGAAGGCATCGCCCACCATGAGGTAGCGCGCGCCGGTCGCGTGCGAGCTCGAATACGAGAAGTTGCCCGTCGCGTGCACTCGATCGTCGACCAGCGTCGCGTCCTTCAGCCGGTCGTGCAGTTCCGGGCACATCGCGATGGTGTCGAAGAAGTACTCCTTCAGCGGCTTGTCTCGCGCCTTCAGGTAGTAGGACCAGCACACTGCGCCGACGCTGGTGGTGCCGTCGGCCAGCGGGATGAACCAGAACCAGCCGTGCTCGAACCAGCAGATGCTGATGTTGCCCTTACGCTTGCCTTCCAGCCGCCGCGCGTTGCGGAAGTGCCCGAAGAGCGCGGTGCTGTTGTGATGCGCGTTCTTCTTCTTGCACTTGAACTTGTTGGCCAACAGCGTGTCGCGGCCGCTGGCATCGACGACGAAGCGCGTTCGCCATGTTCGGCTGTCGCCGTCGTCGAGCTGCGCATGCACCGTGGCGCCGGTGTCGTCGAAATCGACCTCGCGCACCTTGGCGCCCTCAATGGCCAGCGCGCCCACCTTGGCGGCATTGCGGAACAACAGTTCGTCGAGCTCCGAACGGCGCACCTGCCACGCGGAGTCCTTGGTGGGGTCCCACCCCTCCGAGAAATCGACGTAGCTGCAGTAGTCGAGGTCCGGCGGCACGAACTCGATCCCGAACTTGGGCATGCCGATCTTGTCGACTTCAGCGCGCACGCCGAGCTTGTCGAACAGATCGACATTGCCCGGCAGCAGCGATTCGCCGATGTGGAATCGCGGGTGATGCTCCTTCTCGAGCAACACCACGCTTCGACCTTCGCGCGCGAGAAGCGCTGCGATGGTCGAACCCGCAGGCCCTCCACCGATGACGAGCACATCGCATTCCTGAACTGCTTGCATGAGCTGACTTTCCTTCTCTTCCAATTTCCAATTTCCAATGGCGCGCTGCCGCTGGCGATCAGCGGTTTGGCGTCGTGCCGACCGGAGCGTGGCCAGGTCGGGCCATGAGCGTGAGCAACGGACCCGTTGCGGCCGTCGTCACCAGCGCCATGACCAGCAGCATCGTGAACAGCTCGGCACCGATCAATCCCGCATCCAGTCCGACCTTGATGACGATCAATTCCATCAGGCCGCGCGAGTTCATCAGCGTGCCGGTCGCAAGGCTTTCTCGCCAACCATAGCCACACACCCTCGCGCCGGCCGCACCGCCCGCGATCTTGCCAAACATCGCCACCAGCAAGATCAGCCCCATGGCTCCCAGCCCGGCGCCGGCGAACGCGCCCGGCGTTGTCCCCAGGCCCGCGAGCGCGAAGAAGATCGGCATCAGCACGATGATCGACAAGGGCTCCAGCCTCTCGATCAGATGCTTCAGCAGTCGGTCATCGCGGGGCAGACTCACCCCGAACAGAAAGGCGCCGAAGACGGCGTGGAGATGCAGCCACTCGGTCACCATGGCACAGGCGAGCAGTCCGATCATGAGGGCCGCCAGCACCATGGAGGAGGGCACGCCGTCTGGCGCATGCACCCGCAGCATTCGGGCCAGCGCGGGCTTGATGACGACGAACACGACGGCGACCAGCGCGACCAGCCCCAGGCTGATCCTGAAGAAACCCTCGAATCCCGCCCCCGAACTCGCGAAGGCGACGACCAGGGCCAGCAGCACCCAAGCCAACGAGTCCACCACGCCCGCCGCACCCAGCGCCAGTTGCCCGATCCGCGTTTGCGTCATGTGGCGGTCCTTCAGGATGCGCGCGAGCACCGGAAAGGCCGTGATCGACAGCGCCACGCCGAGGAAGAGGGCGAACGGCCAGAACGGCGATCCACTGGGCGCCAGCGTGGGATGGAGGACGGGCGCGATCGACAGGCCGAGGACCATCGGCAACACCATGCTGCAGACGCCGACCCAGCCCGCAGCCTTGACCTGCGCGACGACGCCACTCGGCGCGCGAAGCTCGGCGCCGACCACGAACATGAACACGACGATACCCAGGGATGCCAAAGACGACAGACCTTGCAGCGAGTCCGGCGGAAACAGTTGCGCATGCCACTGGGGAAACAGCGCCCCGAGCACGACGGGCCCCAACAGGATTCCGGCCGCCATCTCGCCAATGACCATCGGCTGGCCGAAAGCGCGAAGCAACAGGCCGCATCCCCGGGCGACGACCAGGATGACGGTGAGTTGAAGGAGCAAGAGCGCGAGTGACATGGACAAACCGGAAAAAACGACCCGAAGTATGTCGCATGATTCCACTTTCACATTTTCACAACCCCGATGAGCGACATTCAAAAACGCATTGCGGACAGCTTCAACGCGCAAGGCCTGATGACCACCATGGGTGCACGCCTTGTCATGGTGGCGGACGGCGAAGTCCATATCGAGTTGCCCTTCTCGATCGGCCTCTCTCAGCAGCATGGTTACCTTCATGCAGGCGCGACGACAAGCATTGTCGACAGCGCATGTGGCTATGCAGCATTGACGAAGGCACCGCCTGGTTTCGAGGTCGTCACCGCGGAATTCAAAATCAACCTCATACGACCGGCTCTCGGCGAGCGCTTCCTGGCCATCGGACGGGTGCAGAACTCTGGAAAGCTCCTGACGGTCTGCAGCGGCGAAGTCCGGGCGTTTTCTGGCGCTGGAGATGCATACAAGGTGGTTGCTCTCATGCAGGCCACCATCGTGAATGTTGGACGCCAGCGTTGACGATTCCAAGTCTGGAGATGACGAATGCCAAGCGACCACAAGTACGGGTGCCACGTACGTGAAGCTAGGTGGCCGCCGGGATGGCGCACCCGGCCCCACTTTTTTGAGAATGGATGCAGGGGCCTGAATGGCTCCTTCCCTCGTTGAGGAGATTCGCATGCGTCTCTCGTTTTTGACCGTTCGCGTCACCGCCGTCGCTCTCACCTGCGTGGCGGCGCCCCTGCTCGCCCAGGATCTGCCCGCCATACCTCCGCTGCAAACCCAGGGAGCCGCAAGCTTCACGTGCGGCGGCATTGGCCAGGCATCGTCCAAGGCGATGCTCGCCGCCCGGAAGGACTACCCGCTGTCGCTGCTGTTCGCATCTGCCAGCGGCGAATACATGGCCTCGGTCAATGTGACGATCAAGGATGCAAAGGGCGCCAGCGTTCTGACGGTTCCGTCGACCGGACCCATCTGCCTGATCAAGCTGCCGGACGGAAGCTACACCGTCGAAGGACAAGCGATGGGCAAGACCAAGTCGCAGAGCGTCACGATTGGCGGTGGCCCGAAGGCGATCGATTTCAGCTTCTAGCCCGCCACCCGAAGCCGGATGGCCGGCCGTCCAAGGAGTCAACATGTGGGATCGCCGTCTTTCCTTTGTGGCCGCCGTCGCCTTCGGCATGCTCGCGAGTGGTTGCGCCAACTACCAACCGCCGAAACCTCTCATCGGCGGCTTCATGTCGCCCTTGGTGTCGCGCACCAGTTGCATTGACTCGGTCGCCCGCGAGTTCAAGGTGCCGAAGGAAAGCGTGACGCCAACCACCGACACGCAGACCATGCAAGAAGGCATCTACGTCGTCACCCTGAGCATCGGCCCGGGAAAGCCGGCCGTGAACTGCACGGTCAATGAGAACGGCGTAGTCTCCGACGTCATCCGGGCGCGCTGAAGCCGCCCGCCGAGGAGGATGGCCTATGAGAAGCAGCGACGTGCTCAAGTTCGGCAAGTGGACCCGCTCGGCCGCTGCGACGGCCCTCGTCGCGTTCTGCGCGCTGTCCAGCGCGCAAGACAGCGTCTACAAGTCGAAAGACAAGGCCGGTCCGGTGTTTTCCGACGAGCCGTCGCCGGGCGCCAAGGTCATTGATCTGCCGCCGCCGAACGTGATCCAGTCCGATCCAGTGCCCACGGCCCCGGCGCCATCGATCGACAACGCGCCGCCGCCCTACAGGTCGTTGACGATCCAATCGCCGGCGGATGGCAGCACGATCCATACGAACACGGGCGAGTTCTCGGTCAGTGTGAACATCAGCCCGGCCTTGCGAGCGGGCGCAGGCGACCGGATCAGGGTGACGTTGGACGGCAATGCCCTGCCGTCGAGTCATCAATCCGCGAAGTTCAAGGTCACCGCAGGCGACTGGCAGGGGGCGGCCGAGGACCGTGTCGAACACACGCTTCAGGTGGCGCTCGTCGACAAGACAGGCGCCGTGCTCCTCGAATCCGCCCCGGCGAGCTTTTACGCCCATCGCGCGACGCGGTGACGCCGGGCTTCGTCGCTCAGAAACGGTCTGCGAGGCCCATCGCGGGATCGCTCACCAGGTGCCGTCCGGTCTCGACCCGGCCCGCGAAGCGCCGGTAGAAGCTGGCATCCGTATCGCAGGTCACCACGAAGTCGTACCACTGGCCGCTGGCGTCCAGGCGCCAGCGCAGGCTGGCGTCGTCGCCGCCCTTGACGCGCACGCTCCACGAGCCGTCGGCGTTGGCGCCGATGCCGCCGTGGTCATCGTGATCGTTGTGGTCGTCATGCCCGCGGCCGTTGTTGTCGCGGCGGTCGTCATGGCCGTCCTTGCCGCCGAAGCCGAGCGCCTGGGGACGCGCGTAGGCCTTGTTCGGCCTCACGGTGAAGCGGCAATCGCGACGACCGTCGTTGCGCAACTGCAGGTGGATGTCGCCGCTTCGCGTGTCGTAACCCACGCGGATCTCGGGCGCTGCCGCACCGGCTGCACGCAGCGCGTTCAGGTCGCCCTTGAACTGGCGATGGAAGCCGTTGGGGCCAAGCACCCAAAGGTCATACAGCCCCGCGTTGTCGGTCATCGCGGTCCAGTCGCCGTTGAGTTGCTTGCCGGGCTCGACCATGTAGCGGCGTGGGAGGCGGTCTGACAGGTGCAGCTTGTCGTAGACATGGAACACGGCAGCGGCGCGACCGCTGTTGGCGAACAGCAGCTGGATGCGTCCGTTGGCCGAGTCGCTGCGCGCGCTCGTGTGCAGCTCGTAGGGCAGGGCGCGCGAAGGACGCACGCCGGTGGCCTGCACGGGCAGGGTGGGGTCCGTCGGCGGGATGATCTTCGGCAGCGCCTGCTGGGCGGCCGTCAGCGCATCGGCCTCGTCCTTGGTCTTGCGGCCGGCCAGGGTGGGCAGCGGCTCGTCGTTGGGCCGCTCGAAGTTGAAGGCGCTGGTGAGGTCGCTGCAGACGGCTCGGCGGTACTTGCTGATCTGGGGCTCGACCACGCCGAAGCACTTCTCCAGGAAGAGCAGTGTCGATGTGTGGTCGGACACTTGCGAGTTGACCCAGCCGCCGCGGCTCCAGGGCGATACCACCCACATCGGCACGCGCGGGCCCGGACCGTAGGGCCGGCCGTCGGCAGCGGGCTGGCTCGCGGTGGCGGGCGCGAAGTTGTGATACTCGACCGCCACGTCGGCGTCGGCCAGCGTGTAGCCGCCGGACAGCGAACCGTCGGCATTGCGTGACGGCACCGACGGCGAGGGCAGATGGTCGAAGAAGCCATCGTTCTCGTCGAAGTTGATCAGCAGCACGGTCTTGCTCCAGACCTCGGGGTTGGCGGTCAGCGCGTCCAGCACTTGCTGCACGTACCAGCCGCCCTTTGCCGGGCTCGACGGGCCGGGGTGCTCGCTGTAGGCGGACGGGGAAATGATCCACGACACCGCCGGCAGCGTGCCGTTCTTGACGTCGTCGCGGAACGTTTCGAGGAAGCCGTACGGCATCGTGTTGCCGAAGCCCTTGGCCAGCGGGCTGAGGGTGTCGTCGACGACCGGGTCATAGAACGGGCCGGCCGCGGTGACCGGCTGGGTGATGTCCGTCGCCGCGACATAGACCGGACGACGCGCCGCCGGCATCTGCTCGATCGCAGCGCGCCAGTGGCGGAAGCCCATCATTTCGTTGCAGCCATAGTTGTCGATGAGGCTCTGGTAGACCTTCCATTTCACGCCGGCCTTCTCCAGGCGGTCGGCGTAGGTGGTCCAGGTCCAACCGTCGGTGGAAGCGCCGATGTCATTGCCGCCGTTGAACTGGTTGTTCAGTGCTGCGACCTGGACCTTGCTGCCGTCGAGCGGACTGGCACCGTTCGGGCCGTTGGTGCCGCTCCAATAGAACAGCCGGTTCGCGATGGTGCCCGTGTGCATGCCGCAGTGGTAGTGGTCGCACAGCGTGAAAGCTTCGGCCAGCGCGCGCTGGAATGGGACTTCCGCGGTTTCGTAGTAGCCCATCGCCAATTGGCCCTTGGCGTCCGGCCACTTGTACATGCGGCCGTGGTCCCATGCCGCCTGCGAATCGGACCAGGTGTGGGGCGTGCTGCCGGCGCGCTGCGCGTTGCCCTGGCTCTCGTCGAGGTGATAGGGGACGAAGGTGCTCGGCGGCGTTGTTTTGGTATAGGTCTGCGAGAAGACGTTCTTGCCGTTGGGCGCCGGCACGGCAAAGCGGTCTCCGAAGCCGCGCACGCCCTTGAACGTGCCGAAGTAGCTGTCGAAGGAGCGGTTCTCCTGCATCAGCAGCACCACGTGCTTCACGTCCTTGACGGTGCCGGTGTCGTGGTGGGCGGGGATGGCCAGCGCGCGGCGGATGCTGGGGGGAAAGGTGGCCAGCGTGGCGGCGGCGATGCCGGTGCCGGTGGTGCTCTGGAGAAACTTGCGTCGTGTGGTCATGTGTTTGAGTTGGTTCTTGAGGGTAATGGCACGCGCAGAGCGTCAGGGGGCGTAGCTCACGCTGGGCTGGCTGGTGTCGGACGAAGTCGAGGCGGCATCGGGCTTGCTGGGGGTGCTACTGGTCGCGGAAGCGCCAGATGCGGCAGTTGCTCCGCCAAGGCCGCTGCCACCGCCATCACCGCCACAGGCGGTCAAGGCGCATGCCAGGATCGAAAGCGCGACAGGCGCGCGCAAGACAAACCATGGATTCATAGTCGGGATACTCCGTTTTTTGGGACCGTGGTTGCTCGAACGTCGATGCACCAAGGCGTACCAAGACTAGGCATCCATCATGACGCTGCGATGTAGCGACGATGACGGATATCGCAGGCAAAAAAAAGCGCCCACTGGGCGCTTTTTTTGTTGGCAGGATTGACCTCGATCAGAAGACGGTCTTGTCGCCGATCTTGATGTCCTTGAACCAGGCCTTCTTGGCGGTCAGGGTACTCGAGTCACCGAGGTTGATCACCACCGCGGGCGTCGGCGAGATGCCGCCCGGAAGGGGGTTCTGGAAGTTGTAGATGCAGGCATTCGGGTACGCGGCGATCAGCGCATCCAGTGCGAGAGGTCCGCCGCCAGTGCCGTTCACACCATTCAACAGAGTCGTGCCGTTCTTGACAAGCCCTGCCGTCCCAGTTTTCGCCCACTTGACTTCGCTCGGCTTCGCAGAGTAGGTCGCATACCCATTGGAATCGACACCAGAAGGGGTCATGACGCCCGCGCCCGTCACCAGGTTCACCCAGTTGGCTCCGTCGCACGTCAGGCTGATCGTGTAGTTGACATAGGCATCAACAGGCAGGGTCGTGTCACCGGTGTTCAGTTTCATCGCGAAGCTGATGCCGGGGAATTCGGACAGTTTGACCTTGTGCAGGAAATTCAGGCCGTAGACGGCCTTGTTGCCCGTCACGCCATTGTTGCTGCTGGGGCTGGACGGCGACGATGCGTCGGTCGAGAGTTGGATGACATTTAGGTTGCTCTCCGTTGCGATTTCAGCTCTCGCGTGGTTATCGGAGAAGTTCGTCGAACATGCCGGCAGAGCCGTCCCGGTTTGCGAGCAATCCGCATCATGCCAAGTGGCAAGCGCCACGGTCACCGTCACGCTTGCCGACTCGCTGTCCGCCTTGCCATCGTTGACGATGAGGCTGAACTCGTAGTCGCCTGCCACGTCAGCGGTGAACTCTGGCTTGGCATCCGTTGGGGAAGCCAGAGCGGCCGTGCTCGTGGCCGGCTTGTTTGCCAGGGTCCATTTGTAGGTGAGCGCGTCGCCGTCGGCATCCGAGCTGGCGCTGCCGTCGAGCTTGAACGCCTTGCCGGTGATCGTGCTTTGCGCGGTGCCAGCATTGCTCACAGGCGCATCGTTTTTGCTTGTCGAATCAGTCGGCAGTTCCGAAGGCGCAACCGGCGGTGCTGCCGGCGCTTGCGCCGCCGGGGCAGGCGCGGAAGTGGAAAGAGGGAGGAAGCCGCCGCCACTACCGCCGCCGCCGCATCCGGCGAGGGCCAACGCCGCCGCTGCGGCGGCGATCGTGAGAGTCAGGGGTTTCGGGCAGGGGGTCAGGTGGAGGCTCATTGGAAGTAGTGCTTTTTTCGGAAAAAGCGATGTTCCGATTGACCGCGTTGCGGGACCCCCTCCCAAAGGGAGGGGTTCGCCTCCGCCGCCTCCTGAAGCGTGAAATACCGCACGCTGCAAGGACGCCAGTCGTCGTCAACCGGCGCGACGTTCCAACGGCCAGATGGCTTCGAGTGCCTTGCCGCCGCTGCGATAGGCCTGGCAGGTGTCGGCCAATGCGGGCTTGGGCAGCGGGCCGGGCACGGCGAGCAGCGTGCGCAGGCCGCCACGCTCGCGGCCCAAGGCGAACCAGGTCTGCATGGCGGTGGTAGCGGCCGGGCCCATCAGTTCGGTGAGGTGCGTGCAGCCCTTGTTGCCGCCCACGAGATTGCGGACTCTCTTCGTGAAGCCGGCGCCGATCTTCAGCCCGACCAGCGCGTCATAGTTCGCATTGCTCTCGGCGCAATACGGCGTGGGCGCGGCTTCGCTGTGCACCTCCATTGCGCGGATCACGAGCTGGTTGTCGACCGTCATGACGATCCGCATCCGGTGCAGGTCTTCACCGGGGCCCAGCGGCTTGAAGAAGAGATCGGAACCGTTCGGCGAGATGTCGCGCATGGTGCTTTCCACGTCCAGCAGGCCGTCGTCGCGCAGGTAGCCTTTGCAGACGATTTCGCGGGTGTGCAGCAGCCGACGGGAAGATGGGGTGGCGGTCGATTCCATGGGGGTCTGTGTCCTCGGCAGATTCTTTGGGCATGATCCGATGCTCGGCGAGTCTGCCGGCGCGAGCCCCACCCTGCGTGGGTGGTCGGGTGGCGACTGACGACCCGTTCACCACCCGTTCGGGGTGGCAATCGCTCCCGCGATGCGCGGTTTACTCGGGGCAACTCAAGAGACAACCCCCCATGCCGGACCGCACCATGCTCCCACCCAGCACATTCCACCCTTGCCCCACGCCCGGCGGCGTGGCCGAGCGGCCGATCGGCCCGCTTGAAATCGACGCGGCCATGGCCCGCCAGGGCCTGCCGCGGGTGGCGCACATCCCGGAAACCAGCCTGTTCCGCAACCTGGAGGTTTCCGCGCAACGCTACCCGGCCAAGACGGCGATCCATTTCTTCGGCAAGGCTGTTTCATACGCCGAGCTGCTGGCCGATGTGGAAGCCATGGCCGGCTACCTGCAACGCGTGTGCGGCGTGGCCAAGGGCGATCGCGTGATGGTATTCAGCCAGAACTGCCCGCAGTTCATCACCGCGTACTTCGCCGTCCTGCGCGCGGATGCGGTGTTCGTGCCGGTCAATGCGATGCTGTTGCGCGACGAGCTCGAACACATCGTCAACGACAGCGGCGCGATGGTGGCCTTCGTGGCCAGCGAGTTGCTCGAGCGCGTGACGCCTTTCCTGGGCGCCAAGTCGTTGAAGAAGGTCGTCGTGCATGCCTATGGCGATGCGCTCGGCGATGAAGACCCGGAACTTCCCACGCCGGATTGGCTGCGCACGAGCGTCACCGACCTGCAGATGCCGCCGCGGGCCATCTCATGGAACGAAGCACTCGCGCGCAGGTGCGTCCCCGACGCCCATAGCGCCGGCCCCGACGACCTGTGCATGCTGCCCTACACCTCGGGCACCACCGGCAAGCCCAAGGCCTGCGCGCACACGCATCGCACGGTGATGACCTCGTGCGTCGGCTCGTCGCTGTGGCGGCGCACCCATCCCTCGTCGGTGTACCTGGCCGTGGCGCCGCTATTTCATCTGCTGGGCCTGCAGAACAACGTCAACTCCGCCATCTTCTGGGGCGGCACCATCGTGCTGATGCCGCGCTGGGACCGCGAGGCGGCGGCGGTGCTCATCGAGCGCCATAGCGTGAGTTTCTGGGCTGCGCTGCCGGCGATGCTGGTCGACTTCTTCGCGCAACCCGGCATCGAAGCGCGCGACCTGAGCAGCCTGACGGTCGTGACGGGCGGCGGCGCGGCGACGCCGCAGCACGTGAACGACATCCTCAAGCAACGCTACGGCCTCGACTACATCGAAGGCTACGGCCTGACCGAGAGCGCCAACTTCCTCTGCGCCAATCCGCTCCACAAGCCGAAGAAGGGCTGCCTCGGCGTGCCGACCTTCGGCGTGGACCTTCGCATCATCGATCCGGATTCACTGTGGCCCGTGCCCCAGGGCCAGGCGGGCGAGATCGTGGTGCATGCCGCGCAGATCATGCTGGGCTATTGGAACCACCCGGGCGCCAATGCCGAGAGCTTCATCGTCATCGACGGCAAACGCTTCTTCCGCACGGGCGACCTCGCGAGCATGGACGAGGAAGGCTACGTCTTTATGCGCGACCGGCTGAAGCGAATGATCAACGCATCGGGCTTCAAGGTCTGGCCGGCCGAAGTCGAAGCCGCCCTGCACAGCCATCCGTCGGTCCTCGAAGCCTGCGTGATCGCCTCGCCCGACGAGCGCCGTGGCGAGACCGTCAAGGCGGTCGTCACACTGCGACGCGGCAGCAAGGACGACAGCGCCAGCCTGCTGGCGTGGTGCCGCGAGCACATGGCGACCTACAAGGCGCCGCGCATCGTGCAGATCGTCGATGCCCTGCCGAAGAACGCCACCGGAAAGATCGCCTGGCGCGAACTGCAGGAGCAGGAAGCACGCGTCGCATCGGCCGCCCACTGAGAGCAATCACCATGACCATGTCCATGACGCTGGCGCTGCAGCGCTCGATCCAGGCCACGCCCGAGCGCGTGGCCACGGTGTTCCACGCCCGCCGTCAGAGCTTTCGCGAATTCGGCGATCGCGTGGCGCGCCTGGCGGGTGCGCTGCAGGCCACCGGCATGAAGGCCGGTGATCGTGTCGGCATGCTCGGGGTCAACTCCGACCGCTGGCTCGAATGCCTGATGGGTGTGTGGTGGGCCGGCGGTGTGCTCAACCCGGTCAACACGCGCTGGAGCGTGCCGGAGATCGTCTATTCGCTCGATGACAGTGACACCAGCATCCTGGTGATCGACGACCACTTCCTGAATCGCGTGGAGGGCATCCGCGCAACGGCAAAGCGTGTCCCGGTCTTCATCTATGCCGGCGAAGGCGAAACGCCCGCGGGCATGTTGTCTTTCGAAGCATTGATCGAAGCCGCCGATCCCGTCGAGGACGCCGGCCGCACCGGCGGCGACCTGGCCTGCATCCTCTACACCGGCGGCACCACCGGCTTCCCGAAAGGCGTGATGCACAGCCACTGGACACTGTGGTCCATCGGCATCCAGCGTCTTGCGCAAACGCCGATGCCGGGCGCGAGCGTCGCGCTGCACGTGGCGCCGCTGTTCCACATGGGCGGCATCGGCCGCGCGCTGGTGCAGTTCATCGCGGGTGAGACGCACGTGCTCGCACCCAGCTTCGATGCGCGAGAAGTGATGGAGATCATCGAACGCGAGCGCGTGACCGACCTGCTGCTGGTGCCGACGATGCTGCAGGCGCTGATCACGCACCCCGAGTTCGATTGCTTCGATCTCGGGAGCCTGAAGCGCATGGTCTACGGCGCGTCGCCCATCGCCGAATCGGTGCTCGAGCGCGCGATGGATATGCTGCCCGGCGTCGAGTTCACCCATTCCTATGGGATGACGGAACTGGGCGGAGCGACCTCTAACCCGCCCGAGAACCACGGCGCCGAAGGACGCGCTTCGGGTCTGTCGCGCTCTGCGGGTCGGGCCACCTTCGGCGTCATGGTCAAGGTGGTCGATGCGAACGGACAGGAGGTGCCGCGCGGCGAAGTCGGCGAACTCATCGTGCGTGGCCCCAACGTGATGCTCGGCTACTGGAACAAGCCCGAGGAAACTGCGCGCGCGCTGCGCGACGGTTGGCTCTACACCGGCGATGGCGCGCGCATGGACGAAGGCGGACACGTCTTCATCGTCGACCGGCTCAAGGACATGATCGTGAGTGGCGGCGAGAACGTCTACTCGGCCGAGGTCGAGAACGTGATCGCCCGCCACCCGGCCGTGCAAGCCTGTGCTGTCATCGCCGTGCCGCACGCGCAATGGGGCGAGGCGGTGCATGCGGTGGTGGTGCGCAAGCCCGGCGCCCAACTGGACGATGCGAGCCTGCACGACCATTGCCGCAGCCTCATCGCCGGCTACAAGTGCCCGAAGACCGTCGAGTTCCGTGAAGCCCTGCCTCTGTCTGCGGCGGGCAAGGTGCTCAAGCGCGAGTTGCGCGAGCCGCACTGGGTGGGGCAGCTGCGCCAGGTGAGCTGACGGCGATGGCGTTTCGCACGCGCATCACCGAGCTGTTCGGTATCCGCCACCCGATCCTGCTCGGAGGCATGCATCACCTGGGGCAGTCGGGCATCGTCGCGGCGGTCGTCAATGCGGGCGCCATGGGCTTCATCACGGCGCGGTCCTTCGATTCGCTGGATGACCTGCGCGCAGACCTCCGACGCTGCCGCGAGTTGACCGAGGGCAAGGCCTTCGGCGTCAACCTCACGCTTTCACGACGACCAGGCGCCAACAGGCACGTGCCGGGTTGGATCGAGACCGCGCTGGAAGAAGGCGTGCGCCATTTCGAAAGCGCCGGCGATTCGCCCGAGCCTTTTATCGATCGCATCCACCGTGGCGGCGGCTTGCTGATGCACAAGTGCCCGAGCGTGCGCCACGCACAGACAGCGGCTCGCCTCGGCGTGGATGCCATCGCGCTGGTGGGATGCGAGGAGGGGGGCCATCCGGGCGCGAACCCGCTCTCTGCCTTCGTCAACGGCGCTTATGCGCTGGAGCAGATCGGCTTGCCGCTGGTCCTGGGCGGCGGTATCGGCAGCGGACGCCAGATCGCGGCGGCACTGGCATTGGGCGCCGACGGCGTGGTGATGGGCAGCCGCTTCATGGTGGCGCGGGAGATTCGCGCGCACGATGCCCTCAAGCAGCGCATCGTCGATGCCGATCAA